>NZ_JBPFDS010000004.1:0-127606 GCF_059415065.1 Sporosarcina sp. SAFN-010
CACGCTCCGTTCAGTTAGTATGTTCTCTCTATCCAAACACGCTCATTGGATTGTGTCCACTTTCTATACTATCTTCATTATGAGCGGAATCAAGAGTTTATGATCACAATCCGGGAGTTATGAGCGGAAGCCGAAGTTTATGATCATAATCCGAGAGTTTGTGAGTGGAATCCAAAATTTATGAGAATTCATCAAGACCTGTTTCAGGTTACATTAATTTTACTTCAAGCATTGAAATATATGAACACAACTTTACCAACTTGCCTAGCGACCGGTTTAACATCCAATCGCATGGACTTCACTTGTAATCATACCGTTTCCCATGTACCATGAATCATGTAGAATGGAGGGGTGCCACATGAATCCTTGGGTAATGGTTTTGATTATCTTTGTGATTAATATTGTTTATGTAACTTTTTCTACCATGCGAATGATTTTAACGTTAAAAGGATATCGCTATTTTGCAGCCCTCGTTAGTATGTTTGAAGTGGTAGTCTATGTAGTGGGACTTGGGCTTGTATTAGACAGTCTTGATCAAATTCAAAACTTAGTTGCCTATGCACTCGGTTTTGGTTCGGGTGTAGTGGTTGGAACAAAAATTGAAGAGAAAATGGCACTTGGCTATATCACCGTTAACGTCATTACAGATGAGCTTAATAAAGAGCTGGCATCGACGTTACGCTCTAAAGGGTATGGTGTAACAGATTGGGCAGCACATGGTTTAGGGGGGAATCGTTCTGCTATGCAGATATTGACCCCACGTAAATATGAGCTCAAACTTTATACTACGATTGCCGAGCTTGATCCTAAAGCCTTTATCATCTCCTATGAACCGAAAACAATTCGAGGAGGATTCTGGGTCAAGTCTGTTAAAAGAGGGAAGTTATTTAAATGAGCCAACGTAAAACAGTATGGTTTCAAGTTGAAGAGCATGAGACGATTTCGGATTGTATAGAACGTATGAAAGCAGAAGGTTACATGCCTGCTGGACGTAAGGAAGAACCGTTATTTGAAGAACGTGATGGCAAGTACGTGCCGATCCGCCAGATGATCCAATTGAAAGGTGTCCTGGCAGATAGTGAATGATTGAGTTGAGGGTCCAAGGAGGAACTAGACGATGATTGAACGGTATACACGCCCTGAAATGGGAGCGATTTGGACAGATGAAAATAAATATAATGCGTGGTTGGAAGTTGAGATTTTAGCGAGTGAAGCGTGGGCTGAGCTTGGAGATGTTCCTAAAGAAGATGTAGAGAAAATCAGACAGAACGCAGGCTTTTCTGTGGATCGAATCCTTGAAATTGAAAAAGAAACACGCCATGATGTTGTAGCCTTCACTCGTTCCGTTTCTGAAACGCTTGGAGAGGAGCGCAAATGGGTCCATTATGGGCTTACTTCAACTGATGTTGTGGATACTGCGCTTTCGTATTTATTGCTTCAAGCTAACCAAATTTTACGGGCAGATCTCGTGAGATTCATCGATATTCTTGCTGAAAAGGCGAAAGCTCATAAATACACTGTAATGATGGGTCGTACACATGGTGTGCATGCAGAGCCGACAACATTTGGACTGAAACTCGCATTATGGCATGAAGAGATGAAGCGTAACCTGGAGCGATTCGACGCAGCAGCAGCATCAGTGCAAGCTGGTAAAATTTCTGGTGCAGTGGGTACCTATGCGAACGTAGATCCGTTTGTAGAACAGTATGTATGTGAGAAGTTAGGGCTGACTCCAGCACCTGTTTCTACACAAACGCTTCAGCGTGATCGTCATGCTCAATACCTTTCAACATTGGCATTAATTGCGACATCGATTGAAAAGTTTGCAGTTGAAGTACGCGGACTTCAGAAATCTGAAACTCGTGAAGTCGAGGAGTTCTTTGCCAAAGGACAAAAAGGTTCTTCGGCAATGCCTCACAAACGCAACCCAATTGGGTCTGAAAATATGGCGGGGCTATCACGTCTCATTAGAGGCTATATGATGACCGCTTATGAAAATGTACCGTTATGGCATGAGCGAGATATTTCTCATTCATCCGCAGAACGAGTGATCTTGCCGGATGCGACAATCGCACTGAATTATATGTTGAATCGTTTTGGAAATATCATGAAGAACTTGACGGTTTATCCTGAAAATATGAAGCGTAACATGGATCGTACACACGGCTTGATTTACTCACAACGTGTGTTGTTGTCTTTGATCGATAAAGGGATGTCTCGCGAATCGGCATACGATACGGTACAACCTTTGACTGCGCAGTCTTGGGATGAGCAATGTTCGTTTAAGGAGTTAGTCAAAGGCAACTCAACGATTACGAATCATTTAAGTGATGAAGAAATTGATGAGTGTTTTGACTACAACTATCATCTACAGAAGATTGACATGATCTTTAAGAGAATCGGATTAGCTTAATAGTGTTTAGAACAATGAAAAAGGTTCCGGCATACACGCCGGAACCTTTTTTTATTCTATTGCCCCTACCGATTTAAGCTGCATGTCCATTTTGACGTCGAATTCAAGCTCAGGGTATATTGCTTTCCAATTATCTAACGTATCCTTAGTATTTAGTCGACTAGATCGGTATTTTAAACCAAATCCGAATGGATCAACATTCTTTTCCTGGAGATCTACAAATAAGTTTTTCACTTGTTCTCCAAACTGTTCGCCTGATATTTTGCTGTAATGATCAAGCTCTTTAAGTTTTAATAACTTGTCTGATTCGCTAATAGCTCCGACAGCTTTTATCTTAACTTCTGCTCGAGGTTTTTGTCCGTCGTATTCATGAATTTTGATCTTCATCTTTACGTGGTCCAATGTGAGCATGAATTTGTAGCCGGCATTTTCAATTTTATAACCATAACCCCCTGCGCCATCGACGAGTGTGTTAAATAATTTTGTTTCGGTAGGTGTTAAGACATAGGGTTCGACCGTATTCTTTAAAACAATGGAGTTGGTAACCGTTAACTGGGTACCTGCTTCGTTTGCCTCAACAATAGGAAGCGCGGAACTTTTTCCTTTAGTATCGTAGTCCCTTCGGAATTCGAATAAGAAGGTCGTCGTGACAAAAGGGCTTTCCGTCCCTGTTTTGTCGAAGTAATTATAGAGTGAATTTTCTCCTGCTGCTTCAAGAGGTGGTTGAGCCTTTAGTACCTCTTCAGCGGTCGGTTTTGCCATTAGTACATATAAAACGAGTTGAAGATCACCACGTCGAACGAAGTAATCCATTAATGGAAATAAGTCACCTGACAGTAAGTCCTCATTCAACGCGAGAATTTTTGTTTGGCTGAAATCCATCACTTTATCTTCTCGCGTTTCTAAAAAACGGATGGCTTCAGCAACTGAATCACTCTCATGTACTAAAAGTTCATATTCATTTGCGGTTGAAGATTTTAAAGAAGCAATAGGTTTCGCAAGTTTTAACGTGACTCTAAACTTATTACCGTTCTCTTTCGCAGGATCAACTCCAATTCCGACGACGAATGCACGCTTGTCCACACCTTTATATGCACAACCAGAAATCGACGAAGTAAGAATGATTAAAAGAATGGAAAGAACAGCGACTTTCATCCATTTTGAACTCATTTAGATGCCCCTCTCTTAATCGCCATCATAGTTAGGAAGAAAACGGCTATAAATAGTGGGATTGTGTAGTAGTAATATCTTGTATATTGATAGAGCTCATATTGCGTGAGCAGTGCAGTTATCCACAAACCAATTAATAAAAAAACAGTGACAACTAGAAAAGGTGTGAAATTCTGTTGTTTGACTTGTAAAGCCTTCAGTCGGAAAATGCTTAGAATTAATTTGTAGGAGATGTGCCAATGAATGATGATACTGACAAAGGCTATCGTCACAAAAATAAACATGAAAATGAAAACTACACGTTCGATTAGTCCGAATTTCATGCGAACCGCATCCGCAGATGAAGTCCAAGGAAAGATGAGTTGACCTATTCGGTCGAATCCGGAAAGACCAATGGGAATGAAATACGATGTAACCAGCATAACTACCCCGAATAAAGTGATAGCACCTAGGGAGAGAAGGGATACCTTTTGTTTTTCCTTAAAGTATCGGTTAAAGATAATGAGATTGCTACAACCTAGAAACACAAAGATGGTTGCTACAATTGAGCCGTATTTAGGGACTTGGTTTATGTGCATGATTGCTAACCGGGCTTGGTCCCATTCCACCTCAGGAGCGGAATAGAGTTTGAAAAACATTAGCAAACCAACTGGAATCATGAGAATAAAAACAATTTCCAACGTAAACAAAACACTTTTAGACTTGAGCAATACGCCAAAGAAAACAGTAATTAGTATAGATAAGGTAATGATATAGATAGACATTTCTGGAGTTAGAAACGTAATGAGTAGAAAAACGGTCATGACGAGAGTGATAAGTCCAGCAATAAACCAAAAGATCGTGAAGTAAATCGTGATAGGTATACGAACCCACGAAGAGGTATACGTCTGTAATAAATCAATCAAGTCCATTCCTGGAAACTGTGCGAAAAATTTCACGGTGATATACGTAAACAGCACTCCAGCTAGCGTTCCAATGATCATAGAACCGATTGCACCATCTGCGGATTGTACCAATAAAATACGTGGGATGGGCGTCGTGATAATTGCCATCATGTTTGTGAAAATTAAGAAATACAAGAAACGACTCACTCGCTATTCACCATCTTTTCACTCCGCTTTCCGCGCCAACCGATTCTTAAATAAGGTTCACCAAAACTATCCATGTTCGTAAGGTGGACAATGAGTAAAAGTAACCCTGATATTAGTCCAATTAAGCCAAACAATGTTGTGAAAAGGATTATAAGTAATCTCACTATTCTGACTGCGAATCCGAGTTCATTCATTGGAATAACAAATGTAGAAATCGCAACAATCGCGATGATCATGATGAGAACATTGGAGGCGAGCGAGGCCTCTGTTGCAGCGGTTCCTAAAATTAAGCCACCAACTGTCGTAGCAGCAGCGTTTATGGATCTAGGAAGCCGCACACTGGCCTCTGTAAGTAGTTCTACAAAGAATAGCATGATGATGACTTCTATAAAGGAGGGATAGGGGACGCCAATCCGACTTCCTGCCATGGTCAGGGTTAGTTCGGAACTTAGTACTTCAGGTGAATACGCAGTGAATGCAACATACAAACTGGGTAGTAGTAAACAATTGAGCAATCCGAACCAACCGAGTAATGTGTTGTACAGGGATATCACATAAGTATGGTAGTTTTCTTCCATTGAAACCATGAAATCGAAAAAGATAACAGGTAATACAATTGCATAAGGAGAATTGTCAACGAGTAATATGATTTTCCCGCCAGTTAGGTTATAGACGATTCGATCGGGCCGTTCCGTAAGAATTGAAGTTGGAAATAGGGTGAAGCGTCTGCTAGTTAGACGAACGGCAAGTTCACCTGCAGATTGAATGAGAGGTTCGTCCAAACCATCCAATTTCTCTTTAACTCGACGTAATACATCCACGTTCACCTCTTTTTCATCATAAAGAAGGGCGATTGACATATTGCTTTTATCATTTAATTGATGGGTTTCAACATAGAGGTTTGGCTGATGGTAATGTTGCCTGACGATGCTAACATTCGTTTCTAAATCTTCACTGAGTGAGAGTTGGGGACCGTGAATGGTTGTTTCAGAAATTGTAGGTCCTTGTAATGTATTTCCCAACTTTCTTATTTCGAGAATACTGTAGGTGGAATCCGCATAGACGAGTACAAACCCTGAAGTGAGCATGATAAGTAGTTCATCCGGTTGAGGAGGATCCAATCGATTGGGAAGACCTTGTATGTAAGCACCGAATTTTCGTTCATCGTCCAGCTCATAAAAGGGTTTAATGATTGATTGTTGCAAAGTTAAGCCATCCACAACAGTTTTCATATAGAGGAGATGGACGTGCGCGTCATCGAGTGTAAGGGGAACGTGCAAGACATCAAAAGAGGATGGCAGTGCTTCAGATATTGATTTCATGAACGGCGGCATCTCCGGCTTCTTGCTTTCTGTCATCCCAATCCACTCCTTTTCGGTCACGCATATAGTGTGCTTAGCCTAACCGAAAACGAAGTATTTTATTCGCGATGAATGCTTGGGATGTGAACGTTGGAGTCGTTAAAATAAGGCGATTCATGGGTACAAAGTGTTAAAGGGGTTCATAAAAGTATGGGAAGTGATTATGACTCTGTGAAAGTGCTCATAAACCTTGGGAAGTGCTCATAAACCATGAAAAGTGATCATAAAAGCTGGAAAGTGCTCATAAACCATGAAAAGTGATCATAAAAGCTGGGAAGTGCTCATAAACCATGAAAAGTGATCATAAAAGCTAGGAAATGCTCATAAACCCTGAGAAGTGATCATAAACCCTGAAAAGTGCTCATAAAAGCTTGAAAGTGATCATACCCTCACGAAAGTACTCTTAAATTCCAAATCTGTCCCCACCTCAATCCGCCACACACATCCAGCCACTAAAAAATGTCGTCTGGAAAAATTGAGTGATGTGGCCAAACCCAGCTTCCCGCAACAGCCCTTCTATCTCATCGCAAGAAATAAATGACAACGCACGCACCGTATTCTCCATCTCCAAAACTTGTGTTTCTGACAACGAAGATCGGTCAATCCAACTTTGCCGCCACAGCCCGAATAATTCATCGAATGATGGATCATTTCGATCACCAGCCATAGACGCAATCACAAACGGTGCGCCGGGCTTCAGCCTTAACCGAATCTCCCGAAGTAACGTCAATTTTTCCTCGACGCTTTCAATAAAATTCAACACAAGCAAACAGGACGCAGCGTCAAATAAGTTCTCTACAGACACATCCCGTGCACTCCCCACGACAAAATCCGAGCGGTCCGTTCCAAATCGTCCTTCCACTTTCGCACGCGCTTCGTTCAGCATCGGTTCGGATGGATCCACCGCAGTAAACGCCCAAGTAGGATTGTGCTCTGCAAACTCCAGTAATTCATTCCCACCACCTGCACCAATCACCAGAACTTCGGCATTCTCTCCAGCACGTATCCGAAGAGCCGTATTCGAAAGCCGGACGAGCCCATCATAGGTCGGCAGTGTCCTGCGGATCCCTCTATCGTATTCTGTTGCTGTGTCGGCATCGAATGTTAATCGTTCTGTCAATGAAATCACACTCCTAAAAATTCTCTTCACTAAAATTTCGCTGCGGACACCGTCAGTTCCTTCATTCACTATCTATTCACACTTTCCAAGCTATGGTAGGATAAATGTAGCAAAAGATGATAAAGGAGACGATCTCAATGTGGAACGCGGAAGAAATCGCTTCGCAACTTGCCGTCATTGACGGAAAAGAAGCACCGGATTTAATCATCACGAATGCCACGTATTTACATTCTGTTTTAAAACAATGGAAAACAGGTACGATTTGGATCAAGCACGGTCGCATTCTCTATACAGGTGAGCGCATGCCAGCAATGACAGAAGGTGCTGAACTGATCGATGCAACAGGCAAATGGATTGTCCCGGGATACATAGAACCACACGTGCATCCATTTCAATTATATAACCCGGAAACGTTCGCTCAATTTGCTGCGCAACAAGGGACGACAACGTTTTTATCGGACAACTTAATGCTGCTCATGTCGATTGACCAACAGCACGCCTTCACGTTACTCGACCAATTGAAAGAATTGCCGTTTTCATTCTACTGGTGGGCACGCATGGATTCACAAACGAATTTACAGAACGAAGCTGAAGTTTTTGCCCCAGAAAAAGTCGCTGAATGGCTGAAGCGTGACGACGTCCTTATGGGGGGCGAGTTAACAGGGTGGCCGAGGTTATTAAAAGGCGATCCTGTCATGACAGCGTCGCTCCAAAAAGCGAAGCAGCTCGGTAAAAAAGTCGAAGGACATTTTCCAGGCGCATCTGAACGCACACTTGCCCGCATGCGGCTCCTTGGTGTGAATGGGGACCATGAATCGATGACAGCGGATGAGGTGGAAACGCGGTTGCTGCAAGGGTATGCCGTGACACTCCGAGAATCTTCTATTCGCCCTGACTTGAAACCGTTGCTCGAAGGCATTCTCGAAAAAGGGCTCAATGTATTCGACCATCTTATGATGACGACGGACGGTTCTCCGCCGCTATTTCACGAGGATGGTGTGATGGATAAATGCATTCGTATTGCACTAGAAGTCGGAGTTGATCCAATTGATGCGTACCAAATGGCATCATATAACATCGCAAGGTACTATGATATCGATGAATTACATAGTGTAATAGCACCGGGACGTTTTGCAACACTGAACTTTTTATCCGACATTCACGAACCGAACCCGACAGACGTGTTATCTAAAGGGATTTGGTTGAAGCGTGATGGACAAGCGTGTATCAAATTCAACAAAGCAGAGTGGTCAGTATTCCCGGATTTTGCACCCGATTTCGATCTCACGTTAGAAGATTTAACTGCAACAGAACCAGTCGGCATCGATATGCTAAATGATGTCATCACGAAGCCCTATGAGACAACTGTCGATTTGTCCGCTGAGCAATTGGAAGGTAATCATGATGAGTCGTTCCTCGCGCTCATTGACCGCGATGGGAAGTGGCGGGTAAATACGATCATTAAAGGATTCGCGCGCTCCGTGCAAGGTCTCGCTTCTTCCTATTCCAACACGGGAGACATTATTTTAATCGGGAAAGACAAGAACGAAATGCTTCGGGCGTTCGGTCATCTGAAAAAACTAGGCGGAGGAATTGTCCTCTCTGAAAATGATGGGATTCTATGCGAATTGCCACTATCAATAGGCGGCAGTCTGTCCGATCAACCTATTGAAACGTTGCGCGAACAAGAACGTGTATTCAAGCAAGAATTACGAGACAGAGGGTACGAAAAAGGGGATGCTGTTTACAGTTTACTTTTCCTACAGTCCACCCATTTGCCATATGTACGGATAACACAGTTTGGCGTTTCAGATGTAATGAGAAATAAGGTTTTGATACCCATGACAGAACGATAGGAGAGCCACTATGAATGTAACGAAAGTACTTTTTACGGCATTACTCGTCGGACAGGTTTTACTCGTTGGCTGTTCAAAGGATAAAGAAGAGCTGCCACAAACAGAAGTCGAAGCAGGAGAGTCAGGAGAGACAGTGGAGACCAGCGCACAACCAACTGCACCGTTTTCGGGAATGGCAGTGGAATCGGCAGATCTACGGCCAATTCTTGCGACTGTCAATAATCACCCGCTTGCTCGTCCGCAATCCGGGTTAAGTCAGGCGGATGTCGTTTATGAAGTGTTTGCAGAAGGGAATATCACCCGGCTGCTTGCGCTCTATCAAAGTCAAATTCCTGAGGAAATCGGACCGATTCGAAGCGCACGTGATTATTTCATCGAAATTGCAGATGGTTTGGATGCTTTCTATATTGCGCATGGTTATAGTCCTGATGCACACGCGTTATTGACTGCAGGAATGGTAGACAACATCAATGGAATGCAGTATGACGGAACTTATTTCGTTCGCTCCAAAGAGCGTAAAGCGCCACATAACTCATACATTTCAACAGAGCATATCGAACAAGCCATGGAGGATTTATCGATTGACACTGAAATCCGGGAAGTACCAGCGCTTTCGTTCCATCCAGACGCTGATAGTGCTAAACTAGGAGAGATTGCATCGACAATTGTTGTCGGTCACCCAGACCCGAATTTCACAAGTACGTATACATTTGACGCAGAAACTAAAACGTATGAGCGTTCCGTTAATGGAATCATTACGACAGACAAAGGCGACGACAAAAAGGTAACACCTACGAATATCGTCGTCATGGAAGCCCCTTATACAACCATTGACGCAGAAGGAAGACAATCGTTGGATTTAACAAAAGGCGGACCTGCTATTTTGTTTCAGAATGGCGTCGCGCTTACACTCGAATGGAAACAAATCGATGGCGTGATTACACCTGTACAGAACGGGGTACCTGCAAAATTAGTACCAGGTCAGACGTGGTTCCATATCGTTCATGAACAAGCGATTGGCAACACGACGACTTATACCCCTTAAGGACGGAGGTAGTTTCTTATGTTAGAAAAAATAAAAGGCGAACAGACCGATCAGTTGTTTCGCGCAATATTAGAGTTAAAGGATTTGGATGAATGCTATGCGTTCTTTGATGATCTATGTACAATTGGAGAAGTTCAATCTCTTGCACAACGACTTGACGTGGCAGTTATGCTGAAAAAAAAGCACACTTATGACAAAATTCAAAGTGAAACAGGTGCGAGTACCGCAACCATCTCCAGAATTCGTCGATGCGTCGATTACGGCACAGGCGGATACAACTTGATTGTCGATCGTTTGAACGAAAAAAAAGAGTCGCCATCTGAAGATAACTAGCTTTATAAACCGGTAACAGCTACAGGCTGTCCGGTTTTTTCATTTGTATGAGTGTCAACGAGAACCAGAGCGTATTTTTTGCTATACTGTAAGGAACGTAATTACGAAAAAGCAGGTGACTGAAAATGGATGTTCGAACTTGGCGTCATGCCTTTAAATTAGATCCCGCAAAAGAAATTTCAGACGAGGCGCTTGAGCAACTCGCAGAATCGGGAACCGATGGATTGATCATCGGGGGAACCGACAATATCACTTTGGAAGGCGTACTTGATTTACTTTCACGATTGCGTCGCTACGCAGTGCCACTTGCACTCGAAGTTTCTGACGTAGATGCTGTTACATTTGGTTTTGACTATTACTTCATCCCAACTGTATTGAATGCGAAAGACGTGAAGTGGATGAACGGCATCCATCTCGAAGCATTGAAGGAATTCGGTCATATGATGAAATGGGAAGAGGTTGCAACAGAAGGCTACTGTATTATGAACCCGGATTGTAAAGCAGCTCAATTGACCGGTGCAACCGAAATGCCTACACAAGACGATGTCGTCGGATACGCGCGGATGGCGGAGCATTTATTCAAGCTACCGATTTTTTACTTGGAATATAGCGGAACGTACGGAGATCCGAAAATCGTCAGTGCCGCTGCATCTGTGTTGGATGAAACCAGACTTGTCTATGGCGGTGGTATCCGCACTGCAGAACAAGCAGCTGAAATGGCGGCAATTGCCCATACAGTCGTGATTGGCAACGTCATTTATGATGATTTGAAGAAAGCACTTGCAACAGTGGATGCGGTAAAAGGAGTTACCAGTCCAAAGTGATTTCGTGTATACTTGAAGAACAAACGTTCCTAAAAGGCGGTTATAGATTATGAAAGAACTCGCACAAGACTTACTGACGGGGATGAACCCTGAACAGGCACAAGCCGTAAAGAAAACAGAAGGTCCTTTGCTCATTATGGCGGGCGCAGGATCCGGTAAAACACGCGTACTTACTCACCGGATTGCCTATCTGGTCATTGAAAAAAACGTTTATCCATCTAAAATTCTTGCGATTACCTTTACAAACAAAGCATCTCGAGAAATGCGGAACCGAATCGATGGGTTACTCGGCGAAGGATCAGGTGATCGGATGTGGGTATCCACATTCCACTCGATGTGCGTGCGGATTTTGCGTCGCAACATCGACCGGATCGGCTTTTCCAAAACCTTCTCCATTTTGGACTCCTCAGATCAGCTATCTGCCATTAAATCAGTCCTGAAAGAACAAAATCTAGACCCAAAGCAGTATGATCCACGGACGTTACTCAACATTATCAGCTCTGCGAAAAACGAATGCATCGATGCAAAAGAATATCGGGCAGGTGTGAACGAATCGAATCCATACGACCGGGTTATCGCAGACGTTTTCGATGGCTATACGAAAAAACTGCGTAAAAATCAGTCTCTCGATTTCGACGATTTGATCATGCTGACATTGAGATTATTCGAGCAAGTTCCAGATGTGCTCGAGTTCTATCAAGACAAGTTCCAGTACATCCATGTCGATGAATATCAGGATACCAACCACGCGCAATATCGACTCGTTCAAATGTTGGCGGAGAAATTCCGCAATATTTGTGTGGTGGGTGATTCCGATCAGTCGATCTACAAATGGCGTGGCGCTGATATCGGCAACATTTTGTCGTTTGAAAAAGATTATAAAGATGCTGAAGTCATTTTACTGGAACAGAACTATCGCTCAACCCAAAACATTTTACAAGCAGCAAATGACGTCATTAAAAACAATGAAAGCCGTTACGATAAACGACTTCGGACAGAGAACGATCAAGGCGATTCTATCACCGTTTATAAAGCGACCGACGAAAAAGATGAGTCCCAATACGTTGTCCGCAAAATCATTGAGTTGCAGCAAGAACAAGGCTATTCACTCGATCAGTTCGCCGTCCTGTACCGGACGAATGCACAATCTCGGATGATCGAGGAATACTTAGTGAAATCGAATTTGGAATATACAATTGTCGGCGGCACGAAGTTCTATGATCGCAAAGAAATCAAGGATTTGCTTGCATACTTGCGACTGATCGCAAATAATGACGATGACCTCGCACTTGCACGAATCATTAACGAACCGAAACGTAGTATTGGCGCAACGTCGTTTGAACGTATGGCGCGATTCGCGATTGAAAACGACCGATCCATTTTCGATGCGATGCAAGAATTGGACTTCATGGGTCTGACAAAAAAAGCAGCAGTAGAGTCGGCAAAGTTTCGCGACCTGATTCAAAACTTCACGCAGATGCAAGAGTTTTTGTCTGTCAAAGAACTGACCGAGCAAGTGTTGGATAAAACCGGATACCGGGCGATGCTTGAACGCGAAAAAACGATTGAATCGGAAAGCCGCCTCGAGAACATCGATGAGTTTTTATCCGTCACAGAAGCATTTGAAAAACGTGCAGAAGATGACGAAGGCGACAAATCACTCGTAGCATTCTTGACGGATCTGGCACTCATTGCAGATATCGACTCTCTCGACAAAGAAGAGAACCAATCGACAGAAAAAATCGTCTTAATGACGACGCACTCTGCAAAGGGACTTGAGTTCCCAGTCGTATTTGTAATCGGTATGGAAGAGAATATTTTCCCGCATGCCCGTTCGATTGGAAATGACGAGGAAATGGAAGAAGAACGACGTCTTGCGTACGTAGCAATTACGCGGGCAGAACAAAAATTATTCATGTCTTCAGCCTCGAGCAGAATGTTGTACGGTAAATTCAGTTACAACAATCCATCTCGTTTTATTAGCGAAATCTCTGATGAAGTGATCGAACTAGAGAACGCTTCTGGCGGTTTCTCTGTCGGTGGATCGCGCTTTGACGAACCAAAGCGCCCTGCTGTGAAAAAGCCTGTCTACGAAACGACGGGTGGGGAAAAGCTAGGATGGTCAGCAGGTGACAAAGCCGCTCACAAAAAATGGGGTACAGGTACAGTCGTTAGTGTCAAAGGTTCAGCGGATGATGTTGAACTCGACATCGCATTCCCGGAAGTCGGCATTAAACGATTGCTTGCGAAATTTGCACCGATTGAAAAAGTGTAAGAGGAGGAACGCAATGTGAGCGATATTAACGAGCTCGAACAACGCGTGTTGGAATTGAATAAGCTACTCACCGAGTATGGACGAGCGTATTATGTGCTTGACAAACCGGTTGTTTCTGACGCGGAGTACGACAAACTGATGCAAGAACTGCTGGCGATTGAGGCGGAGAATCCAGATTTGATCTACCCGGATTCACCTACACAGCGAGTAGGCGGAAGTGTGCTTGAAGGCTTTACGAAAGTCGAACACGACTATCCGATGCTCAGTTTGTCGAATGTGTTTAACGAAGAAGACATTCGCGAATTTGACCGCCGAGTCCGAGATGCGGTCGGTAATAAGGTATCTTATATTTGTGAATTGAAAATTGATGGACTTGCGGTTTCATTGAAATATGAAAACGGTCGATTTGTTCAAGGATCTACTCGTGGTGACGGATCCGTCGGAGAAGATATCACGGCAAACTTGAAAACAATTCGATCCATTCCACTCAAACTAAGCGAGCCGATCAAAATCGAAGTGCGCGGCGAAGCCTATATGCCGAAAAAGTCTTTTGTTCGTCTTAACGAAGCCCGTGACGAATCAGGCGATGAACCATTTGCGAATCCGCGAAATGCGGCTGCTGGTTCGTTGCGTCAACTTGATCCAAAGATTGCTGGGAGCCGGAATCTCGCAGTCTTTTTATACGGAATTGGTGGAGATGGTGAAGCGTATGGGCAGGCCACACACTCAGAAGCACTCGACTATCTCGACAACCTTGACCTTGTGACGAACCATGAACGCAAGCGATGCAAATCGATTGAAGAAGTCATCGAATACGTTAACAGCTGGGGAGACAAACGCTCCAATCTTGATTATGAAATTGACGGCATTGTCATTAAAGTCGACAGTTTCGAAGACCAGGAACAGCTGGGCTATACAGCGAAAAGTCCCCGTTGGGCAACTGCTTACAAGTTTCCTGCAGAAGAAGTCGTGACCAAACTGCTCGACATCGAACTGAGTGTCGGTCGAACAGGGACAGTTACACCGACTGCGATTTTGGAGCCTGTTCGTGTTGCAGGAACGACAGTCGGGCGAGCTTCGCTTCATAACGAAGACTTGATCCATGAAAAAGATATTCGAATTGGTGATTACGTAACGATTCGAAAAGCAGGCGATATCATTCCGGAAGTCATAGGGCCACTTGTTGATAAGCGGACGGGCGGTGAAGAGCCGTTTGACATGCCGGAAAATTGTCCGGTTTGCGATTCGGAACTCGTACGCATTGAAGGAGAAGTCGCGTTACGTTGCGTGAATCCTCAATGTCCAGCTCAGTTAAAAGAGGCGCTTATTCACTTTGTCTCGCGTAATGCGATGAACATAGAGGGAATTGGGGAACGCGTTGTCGATCAGCTTTACACTGCAGAGCTCGTCAAAGATTTTTCGGATCTTTACGGATTAACAGAAGACCAGCTGCTTGAGCTTGAACGGATGGGGGAGAAATCAGCATCCAATCTCGTATCGGCGATTGCTGCTTCAAAAGAGAACTCATTAGAAAAACTTCTATTCGGATTTGGTATTCGACATGTCGGAGAAAAAGCAGCGACTTTACTTTCGCGTGAATTTGGCTCATTAGATGTACTGATGGATGCAGACCAGGAACAGTTGCTTGCAATCCATGAAATTGGAGAAAAAGTGACCGATTCGATTGAAACATACTTTTCCAATGAAGACGTTCTCGAAGTCATTCAAAAGTTGAAAGACTACGGCGTCAACATGCAATACAAAGGACGCACGCAGCTAGAAATCCCTGACGAGGGTCCGTTCGTTGGTAAAAAAGTTGTCTTAACAGGAAAGCTATCGATTTTGACTCGAGGCGAAGCAAAAGAGAAGATTGAAGCGCTTGGCGGTGAAGTGAGCGGGAGTGTCAGCAAAAAGACTGACCTCGTGATTGCAGGAGAAGACGCAGGATCTAAGCTTGCGAAAGCGGAAGAGCTCGGCATTGACGTATGGGACGAAGCGAAGCTCATTGAAGTGCTGGAAGTAAAGGAGTAAACAATTAGATGAAAAGGTTATTCACAATACCGGTAATCGCTTCTGTTCTGTTCCTTGGCGGGTGTATCCCGTCAATCGGACCGGAAGATGATGAAGTCATTCAAGAAAACGAAGACGTTGAACAAGAGACCGTACTCATTCCTGAAGTACAGCTGAATGAGCAATATTACCGAACGTTACTCCCGTTTAAAAAGAGTGCGAGTCGAGGATTAATTGTTAATCAAGTATATAGTAAGTATGATATTGGCGAGGTTGAGGAGGGGCTCCTTCGATTATCGGCAAAAAAGTTCGATCCAAAAGATCACTTTTTCCAAGAAGGACAATTCATCGATGAGAAAACTGCAATTCGTTGGCTATCGAGAAGCTCGAAGTTTGACGAAGGACTGAACCCGCCCATAAACGATAAGATGTCCCCTCAAGACATTAGTGAGAAAGCGCCTGTCTATCTGGCGCATATCGTTGAGCAAAACTACTACGTGAAAACGGGCGATAAAAAAGTGGGTCTAGCGGGCATTTCAATTGGTCTTGCCATGAACTCCGTGTTCTACCAGCGAGATGCGTCTGAAAAAAATATTCCAGACAAGACGATTCAACAACAAGGGATTAAAATGGCAGAAACCATCGTTAAGCGGATGCGCAAAATCGATGGCGTCGGTGATGTACCGATTACGATTGGTCTATACAAACAGGAACCGCGCAGCTCAATCGTTCCTGGGACGTACTTCGCGACCACAGTTGTTGATAAAGGCAAAGATGCACCATCCGGCTGGAAAGAAGTGAACGAGGATTTCGTCCTACTTCCCGCGTCATCGAACAACAATAATTATCGCGATGCGAATCTGACGTTTGAAAAATTGAAGGAAGACGTGAACGATTATTTCCCTGGATTTGTTAGTATTGTAGGAACAGCATTTTACAGCGATAACAATCTTAAATCGCTTAAAATTAATGTCCCAATCCAGTTCTATGGGAAAAATGAAATCGTTGCGTTGACACAATATATGACATCGCTAGTGTTGAAATATTATCCAGATATTGAAGTCGAAGTGAGCATTACATCTAATAACGGCCCTGAGTCATTAATTATGAAAAAGCCGGGTGAAAAGGAACCAACTGTACACATCTACTCATATTGAGAATAGGAACTTTTCATCATCTGCCTGAGGTGTTATGATTAATCGTATTGTACAAAAGCCAGGAGGAGAGACTATGTCCAATTTTACTAAAGAGGATATCCAGTATTATGCGAATTTCGCACGGATTGATATGCCAGACGCGGAAGCGGAGAAGTTCGCGACTCGTTTGGACACACTGCTCGAGTTTTCAGATCGACTAAAAGAACTCGATACGACTGATGTGGAACCGATGACGCATCCGCTAGCAATTGTGAATGTGTTGCGCGAAGACACACCGGAAGACATTCTCGATCGTGATGAGATGCTGAAGAGTGTAGAAGATCACGAAGATGGTCTTATTAAAGTACCGAACATCCTAGATTGACCTGTATAGAGGAGGAATTGACTTATGGTAGTAAACAAAACTGCGTCTGAACTTCAGTCTCTTTTACATAGTCGTGAACTATCGGTTAAAGAACTAACTGAAGCTACACTGCAAACTATTGAAGAAAAAGATAAAACCATTCAGGCCTTCCTAACTGTGACTGGACCAGAAGCCATTGCTGCTGCCGAACAGTTGGACAACCTTCCTGATGACAAACGTGGTAGCCTATTCGGCATGCCGATTGGTATTAAAGACAACATTATTACAAAAGGCATCAAAACAACATGTGCGAGTAAAATGTTGGAAAACTTCGTTCCTGTCTATGAAGGGACAGCTACAGAACGTGTGAAAGATAGCGGGATGGTAGTTGTCGGAAAGCTCAACATGGACGAGTTCGCAATGGGCTCAACAACAGAGCACTCTGCGTTCCAAATCACACGTAATCCTTGGAACTTGGACCGAGTACCGGGTGGATCTTCAGGCGGTTCTGCAGCGGCAGTCGCTGCTGGAGAAGTTCTATTCTCCCTTGGATCAGATACAGGTGGATCAGTACGTCAGCCAGCGGCATTTTGTGGCGTAGTGGGTATGAAACCAACATACGGTCGTGTATCACGTTCTGGTCTTGTTGCATTCGGATCATCTTTGGACCAAATCGGGCCAATTACGACAACGGTTGAAGACAACGCAATGTTGCTTAGCGCAATCGCGGGTGCTGACTATCGTGATGCATCAGCATCTGAAAAGCCGGTTCCGGAATTCCGTAACTCATTAACGGGAGACATTAAAGGCTTGAAAATAGCCGTGCCAGCTCGTTATTTAGGTGAAGGTGTCGATCCAGAAGTACGTGAAGCTGTTAAAAAGGCGATTGGAGTACTTGAATCTCTTGGAGCGCATGTTGATGAAGTAGACTTACACTACTCTCGTTATGCTGCACCGACATACTACGTGATTTCATCTGCAGAAGCATCATCGAACCTTGCTCGTTTTGACGGTATTCGCTACGGTTACCACCCAGCAGATGCTAAAAACTTGAACGAGATCTATTTGCGTTCACGTTCTGAAGGCTTCGGCGAAGAAGTTCGTAAACGTGTCCTGTACGGAACATATGCACTTAGTGCCGGTCATCATGAAGACTTGTACGAGCGTGCACAAAAAGTACGTACATTGATCGCTCAAGATTTCCAAAACGTCTTTAAACAATACGATGTCATCGTTGGACCAACTAGTGCAACGAACGCATACAAACTTGGCGAGACAATCAAAGATCCGCTTACGCTGTACGCAAACGACTTACTGACTACACCTGTAAACCTTGCTGGTATTCCAGCAATCTCGGTTCCGTGTGGCTTTGCAGAAGGCTTACCAGTCGGCTTGCAAATCATCGGAAACCATTTCGAAGAAGCGATGCTCTATAAAGTGGCGCATGCATATGAGCAAGCGACAGAATTCCACAAACAGACACCGCCTGCTCGGGAGGGGAACTGATTATGAACTTTGAAACGATTGTCGGACTTGAAGTCCACGTAGAACTGAAAACAAATACGAAAATCTTTTCACCGGCACCTGCCCACTTTGGCGCAGCACCGAACATGAACATTCACCCGACTGACCTTGCGTATCCAGGCACATTGCCGACGATGAACAAACAAGCAATCGACTTCGGGATGAAAGCGTCAATGGCACTGAACTGTGACGTTGCACGTGTCATGAACTTCGACCGCAAGCACTACTTTTATCCGGATAATCCAAAAGCTTATCAAGTTTCCCAAGACGATCGTCCAGTTGGCGCAAACGGTTGGATCGAAATTGAAGTAGATGGCTATAAAAAGAAAATCCGCATTGAGCGTGTGCACTTGGAAGAAGATGCAGGGAAGCTGACGCACTCTGATAACGGATATTCTCTCGTTGATTTGAACCGTCAAGGAACACCACTCATCGAAATCGTTACTGAGGCAGACATTCGTACACCGAACGAAGCATATGCTTTCCTTGAAAAATTGAAAGCGATTATTCAATATACTGGCGTATCAGACGTACGAATGGAAGAAGGCTCACTCCGTTGTGATGCTAACATTTCACTTCGTCCATATGGTCAAGATGAATTCGGTACGAAGACAGAGCTCAAAAACTTGAACTCTTTCAACTTCGTGCGTCGCGGAATCGCGAACGAAGTCGAACGCCAAGAGAAATTGTTGCTTTCTGGAGAGAAAATCGTCCAGCAAACACGTCGTTATGACGAAGCAACAGGACAAACTGTTCTGATGCGTATTAAAGGAAGCGCGAACGACTATCGCTTCATCGATGATCCAGATCTTCCGGAAATCGTTATCGACGAAGACTGGATTGAGCGCGTACGTGCAGAAATTCCTGAACTTCCAGATGCACGTAAAAATCGTTATGTAAACGAGCTTGACTTACCTGCATACGATGCACACGTGTTGACATTGACGAAAGAAATGTCCGATTTCTTCGATGAAACTGTGAAGGCTGGCGCGGATGCGAAACTAGCATCGAACTGGCTCATGGGCGGAGTATCCGAGTACTTGAATGCTGAAGGCAAAGAATTGAAGGAAACTCCAATTACGCCTGAAGGTCTTGCAAGCCTCGTGAAACTCATTTCAGATGGAACGATTTCATCGAAAATCGCGAAGAAAGTATTTAAAGAACTTGCTGAAAACGGTGGCGACGCTGCAGTGATTGTAAAGGAAAAAGGACTTGTCCAAATTTCCGACGAAGGCACGTTGCGTACAGTGATTGGTGAGATTTTGGATGCGAACGAGCAATCGATTGAGGACTATAAGAACGGGAAAGACCGTGCTGTAGGATTCTTAGTCGGTCAAGTAATGAAAGCAACGAAAGGGCAGGCAAACCCGCCGCTCGTTAACAAACTCTTGTTGGATGAAATCAGCAAGCGATAAGTAGAACATCCGACAACGCCCTGTGAATTTGCTTAAGCTATCCACACAGGGCGTTTTCGTGAGTGTTGCAAGGAAATTGATTTCCATGTGTGGATAGAGGTACACTTAAGAAAAGGTTGTTTTGCATTTCTGTTTTGACTGAATTTATATTGAATCAGCTACATCACTAAAAGGAGTGTGAGGGTCGTTGGCTACTGAATTGGAGTATTTTGAACGAGCGATTTCACTTACAGAGTATATGGAACGTATGGAGCAGCTGAAAGATAGCAGTTTTTCAATTTATGAAAAGTTTGATGTGCCGAAAGACGATGAATTCATCACCCGACTGAAAGAAGTGAAGCCACGAATTCTCGTGATTACCGAGGATTGGTGTGGAGACGCGATGATGAACAACCCGGTTCTACGACGAATTGCTGAAGCAGCGGATTTAGACGTTCGAGCAGTGTATCGGGATGAAGATACAGACCTCATTGACCGCCATTTGACGAATGGGGGGCGTTCGATTCCTGTCTACCTACTACTCGATGCAGATGGCAAGGTGGCTGCTAAATGGGGACCACGTGCTTCCACGATTCAAAAACATGTGATGGAGTTGAAACAACAAATACCAGCTAAAGATGCACCGGATTTTGAAGAAAAGCAACGATTGGTGTATGAACAAATTCATGCTGAATATTCAACTAAACCGGAGTATTGGCTTGCGGTTTACGAAGACATTCGCACTACATTCTTGCCAGTAGTCCAAGAGGCTCAATAAAAGCTCGTGTACCTGGAGCTGAGTGAACAGAAAGAGGGAAACGAAGTATGAAGCGTGCTCGTATAATTTATAACCCGACTGCGGGACGGGAAGTTTTCCGCAAAAATTTAGCGGATGTGCTCATGCGGCTTGAACAAGCTGGTTACGAAGCATCTGCACACGCAACTACTTGTGAAGGCGATGCAACCGTAGCTGCCGCTGCGGCTGTTGAACGCGGTTTTGACTTAATTATTGCTGCTGGTGGAGACGGAACGTTGAACGAAGTCGTTGCGGGAGTTTCAGAGTTCGACGAGCGTCCACCGATTGGTCTTATCCCAATGGGAACGACGAATGATTTCGCCCGTGCACTTCGTATTCCACGAGATATCCACAAAGCGCTTGATATCATTCTAGAAGACAAAAAAATTCCAGTGGATGTTGGTAAGATGAACGATCGATTCTTCATCAACATTGCAGGGGGCGGTCGAATGACGGAACTGACGTATGAAGTCCCAAGCCGTTTGAAGACTATGCTCGGTCAACTCGCGTACTACTTGAAAGGGATTGAAATGCTTCCATCCATTCATGCAAGCCGCGTGAAAATCGAGTATGATGATCAAGTGTTTGACGATGAAGCCATGCTATTTTTAGTAGGCTTGACGAATTCTGTTGGGGGCTTTGAAAAACTCGCACCTCAATCGAGCATTAACGACGGGAAATTCACGTTGCTTATCTTGAAAAAGTGTAACATCGCAGAATTTATTCGCGTCGTGACGCTTGCAGTTCGAGGCGAGCACTTAAACGATCCACTCGTGATTTCGTGCAAAGCCCAGACGGTCAAAGTGACCTCTGAAGAAGAAGTCCTGGTGAATTTGGATGGTGAATATGGTGGGAAAGCACCCGCTGTCTTCGAAAACTTATCGTGCCATATCGAAATGTATGTCCCATTCGATAAGCTTCGGGAACAAGATCGTACATGGTAATCCATTGAAACTCCGCTGAACTACTGTGCGGGGTTTTTTGTGTGGGATGAAATTCATACTTTCGATCAAACCTGTTCGTTCTCGAGCGTGACCCGATCGTTCTGGGAGTGAACCCGCCCGTTATCGAGGGCTACCCGCTCGTTCTGGGGATGAGCCCGCCCGTTTACGTGAGCTACCCGCTCGTTCTTGGAGAACCCGCCCGTTAACGAAGGTTACCCGCTCGTACTGAGGGAGAACCCTCCCATTAACGAGGGCTACCTGCTCGTTCTAAGAGAGAGTCCGCCCGTTTACAAGGGAGACCCGCTCGTTCATGGGAGAGAACCCGCCCGTTTACGAGAGCGACCCGCTCGTTCCTCACAAGCGCTCGACTCACATGAGAATATCCACTCCATTTCGCCTGTAAACCGCTCCATTCACTCTTCATCCAAACAAAAAAAACAACGAGCTCAAGGCTCGTTGCTGACCACCAACTCTTATTCGATAAATTCCAATGCCTGGTCTTGCTTCGATGCAAGCTTCGGAAGATCTTCAACAGGGATCCATTTGAATTGGAACACCAATCCTTCATCTTTCCCATCTCCATGCACCTTATAATCCCACTCACGTTCGTGATCTCCTACATAGTCGAAATGGAAAACGTTTCGTTCAAGTACTTCATCTTTATCCTTCGGGAAAAAGTTCGTTTTATGCAGTTTACCACATAAAACAAGTTCATCGCGTTGGATGCCGGATTCTTCCTCAATCTCACGATATAAAGCATCGATCAGTAGTTCGTCCCTCTCGATCGTGCCACCTGGAACTTGGAGCCCAGCTTCAGGGAAATCCCTATGCTCGAACACAAGAAGTTGGCGGTCTTCTTCTTCACCCTTTGTAATATAGGCAAGTACTTTCCGTTTAAGTTTCATTGCGTTCACCTCGCTTAATTGTACTAGTATACACTACAATTGACAATAATTCAAGTATTCAAGTAACAAACCGTTACAACACTTTTACTTTTATTTACCCGATTAAGCGTAATTTAATCCAAAGTGGGGAAAGTACTTAGTACATCATGTTGGATGACTCGATAGAAATAACGGAAAGGATGTGTCCTGATGTACAAAAAACAGGAAAAAGTCCTCATGTGGTTAGCATTTGGAGTTGCGGGCATAATGCTACTCTCGATTGTTGGGCGATTATTTGGATAGAAACCAACAAATAGCGGGATACTTTATTAGTGAAGGAGGCAACGCACATGGGAAATGAAGAAGCAGTATTTTTCTCTCGCGTCTTAACCGAAACGACATTATCTTTCCATATCATTTATGCGACCATTGGTGTCGGGGTACCGCTCATGATCATGATAGCCCAGTGGGTCGGAATTCGGAAAAATGACGAACATTATATTTTACTCGCCAGAAGGTGGGCACGCGGATTCGTAATCACTGTAGCCGTCGGTGTCGTAACGGGAACCGCCATTGGTTTGCAGCTCTCGTTATTATGGCCGAATTTCATGGAATTAGCCGGCAATGTCATTGCGTTACCGTTATTTATGGAAACGTTCGCATTCTTTTTCGAAGCGATTTTCCTCGGTATTTATTTATACACGTGGGATCGATTTGAAAACCAGAAAAAGCATTTGCTACTACTTATTCCAGTAGCACTCGGGGCAGCGTTCTCAGCCGTTTTCATCACAATAGTCAATGCTTTCATGAACGCACCACGTGGTTTTGACATTCTCAACGGTGAACTTGTCAACATCAGCCCGTTGCTTGCGATGTTCAACCCGGCGATGCCGACGAAGGTTGCACACGTTGTTGTGACAGCATTCATGACGGCGGCATTCGTATTAGCAGCAATCGCAGCATTCCGATTACTTCGGGGATCCGATCATGTATATCACAAAAAAGCTCTATTTCTCACCATGAAAGTCGGTTTCATCTTCTCGATTGGTGCCGCAATTATCGGCGACTTTTCCGGAAAGTATTTAGCGGAGTATCAGCCAGAAAAATTAGCCGCTGCGGAATGGCATTTTGAAACGACCGACAAAGCGGAGCTCATCTTAATGGGGGTTCTGACAGAGGACAATGAAGTCAAATATGCACTTAAAATTCCATACGGACTTTCCATACTCGCAGCGAACAATCCGTTTGCGGAAGTTACTGGACTGGATCAGTTCCCGGAGGATGAAGTGCCGCCACTTTACATCCACTACTTATTTAACTTGATGGTCTTCATCGGCATGTGGATGTCATTATTATCTGCCGTATTCCTTCTAGGGCAGTGGAGAGGATGGAAGTTCGTAGCATCGAAATGGTTCCGCTGGCTCATTGTTCTCGGAGGGCCACTTACAATGCTCGCTATTGAATTTGGATGGTGGTTTGCGGAAGTAGGTCGTCAACCATGGATATTGAGAGATATCATGAAAGTATCAGATGCCGCAACGACCAGTGGTCAAGTGGACTCCATGCTCATTCTGTTCTGCTTACTCTATTTCGTCCTTGGTGTTGGAAGTATTGTTGTGCTACGTCGCATGTTCCGTCGTAATCCAGTAGAGAAAGAACTGGAAGACCGTCATGCATTGAAAGGACGTGATGTACGATGAACCTTGAGATACTCGGAATCACCGTGCTGTGGACATTTCTGTTTGGCTACATTATGGTCGGAGCCATCGACTTCGGTGCAGGATTCTTCAATGCTTACAGCTTGATAACCGGAAAGCAGCGCGTCCTTACGAAAGTCATTCAGCGCTATTTGTCCCCAGTATGGGAAATTACCAATGTCTTTCTCGTGTTCTTCTTCGTCGGAATCATCGGGTTCTTTCCGAAAACGGCGTTCTATTACGGAACGACGTTGCTCGTGCCCGTAAGTTTCGGAGTAATCCTTCTGGCAATTCGGGGATCCTATTACGCGTTTGAGACGTATGGATCCCGCGGACATAAGGGATACTCGTTCATGTATGGCTTAGCAGGTTTGCTCATTCCAGCATCACTGTCGATTGTGTTGACGATTTCCGAAGGTGGATTCATCGAACTCGTTGACGGCAATCCAGTTCTCGACTATTGGAAGCTGTTCACGAGCCCACTGACCTGGTCCATCGTTGTGCTTAGTATCTCAGCAACATTATATATTTCAGCAGTATTCCTCACGTGGTATGCCAACAAAGCACGTGACACTGAAGCAGCAGGTTTACTACGAAGGTATGCACTCACTTGGTCACTTCCTACGATGATTGCTGCAGGAGGGATCATTTATGAGCTCAAAAAGTATCAGCCAGAACACTACAGCAACATCCAAAACTTCTGGCCGATGTTCCTGATTTCCTTCCTATTGTTTGTAGGGACAGTATTCTTACTCTATACAAAGCGGCAATACGGGTGGGCGTTCACAATGCTCGCTGGCCAATTCGCATTTGCATTCTATGGGTACGGGGCATCACATTATCCATATTTGCTCTACCCGTACTTGACGATTTACGACAGCTTCACAAATCCAGCAATGGCAATCTCGCTCATCGTCGTATTCATACTCGGGCTCTGCCTACTCATCCCATCACTGATCCTAGTCATGCGCCTATTCTTGTTTGATAAAGACTACGTGCGCGGAAAAGGTGATTATCATGCATAAGGGGGCGATCGTGTGGAAGACTTCATCATATTTTACGCACCATTCATTGTATTAATAGGATTAATCATCGTTGCGTTTATCGTCGCACCAATGGACGGTTGGGTGATTGAGCGAAAGAAAGAGGAAAAGAAGAAATGAGGAGAGGGCTGCTTAGGCAGCTCTTTTTTTATAAGGATAAAGTCTCTGATAACTTTTCCATTCTGCTTGAGGGGCTCTCAAATCCGCTCAAGCATGTACAAAAGTGATCATGCATGTACTTATTCTGATCAAGTAACTCTGAAAATGATCAAGCAGGCACGAATCCGCTCAAGCAAGCTGAAAAGTTATCAAGCGGTCCGCAATTCCGCTCAAGCAGGCAACCAATCCAATTCCTCTCCATCTTCCACAAAATCGACTCAAGCAACTCACCTCGTCCTATGGTAAACTACAGTACAGAACGAAAACTGGAGGGCACGAACTCATGACCTATGCAGTACACCAAAACGACAGACTCGTCGTTCACATAGAAGATCTCACACACGACGGCTCAGGCGTCGGAAAAGTCCAAGGCTATCCGCTTTTCATTCCCGGCGCACTACCAGGGGAAGAAGTGGAAGTCAAAGTAGGCAAAACACTGAAAAACTACGGATTCGCAAAACTACTCAACATCATTACGCCTTCACCTGAACGCATCGACGGTCCATGCCACGTATACCCCGAATGCGGCGGATGCCAAATCCAGCATCTTACGTACGAAGCACAACTGAAGCAAAAGCAGAAAACCGTACGTGACGCCATCGACCGTATCGCCAAGCTGCCGGACGTCCCCGTACATCCCGTACTCGGCATGGAAGACCCATGGCGCTATCGGAACAAATCCCAGATTCCTTTCAGCGAACGTGATGGTCAAGTCGTCTCCGGATTTTATCGTTCGAAAACGCATCATATCGTCGATACCGACGTCTGCATCATCCAAAGTGAAGAAGCCGATGAACTCATGTCAATGTTGAAACGCGAATTACAAATCCTTGGAATCGACGCGTATGATGAACACAAACATAAAGGATTCTTACGCCACTTAGTCGTCCGGAAAGCCCGTGCAACCGGTGAACTAATGGTTGTTCTTGTCACAGCACAACGTAAATTCCCGGAATCAGAACAAGTTATCAAAGCCATCAAACGCGTGGTTCCCGACGTCACATCCATCATGCAAAACGTCAATACACAAAAGACCAACGTCATTTTTGGCAATGAAACCTTGAATCTCTATGGCAAAGACGTCATCATCGACACAATCGGCGGCGTTGACTTTGAAATCTCTGCACGTTCGTTCTATCAAGTAAATCCTGTGCAAACTGAAACGCTATACAATCAAGCGCTCAACTTCGCACAGTTAACAGGAACTGAAACAGTCATCGATGCCTACTGCGGCATCGGAACTATCTCACTCTTCCTCGCAAAACAAGCAAAAGAAGTATATGGCGTTGAAATCGTTCCGCAAGCTATCGAAGACGCGAAACGGAATGCTGCTCTGAACGGCATCGACAATGCGCACTTCGAAACAGGCGCCTCGGAAGACGTCATTCCGAAATGGTACAGCGAAGGAAAAACGTTCGATGTCTTAGTAGTCGATCCACCTCGAAAAGGCTGCGATGAAAAGCTGCTCGAGACGATCCTTACGCACAAACCAGGTCGCGTCGTCTATGTTTCCTGTAATCCAGCAACATTAGCCCGTGATCTGAGAATCTTAGAAGATGGCGGCTACAAAACACAAGAAATCCAGCCAGTGGACATGTTCCCGCACTCGACACATTGTGAGGCTGTTGCGTGGTTAGAATTAGTTTAATGTAATGAGAAAAAAGCAGTGTCGAAAATCCGATTTTCATTGGGATTTTCGGCACTGCTTTTTAAATTGAAGTTATTTTTGAATAGGTTTATTTTTAGTTTTCGGATAACCGATGAGGATGGCAATGACTCCGCAGACACCCACTAAAATGGAGTAATACGAATATTGCATGATTAAAATAGGGGAAATGCCGGCGATACTGGCAGCTGCTAAAAATTGTGCACCGTACGGAATTATACCTTGAACGACACATGAAAAAATATCGATGATGCTTGCTGAATTACGTGGCTCGATATCGTATTGATCGGCAATTTTTTTGGATATTGGACCAGCGATCATAATCGCAATCGTATTATTAGCGGTTGAAAGGTCAGTTAATCCAACTAAACCTGCTATTGCAAATTTGGCATCCTTTTGCGACTTAATTTTACGCGTTGCAATATGCACGATAAAATCAATACCACCATTATGCTTAATGACCTCGACCATACCGGCAATTAACATCGCTAAAAACGCCATTTCAAACATATTGCTCATACCGACACCAATTGCATTGATAAATGTCATCACCTCATAACTACCATCAATGTAGCCGATAGTTCCAGCGAGGATGATTCCACTTGCTAATACTGTAAAGACATTTATCCCAATCAAAGAAAAAACAATGACGAATAGATAAGGAATCAATTTGTACCAATCAAAGCTTGCATGTGTCACTTGGGCTGTGGAATTCAACGTCAAAAAGGCTAAAATAACACATGTGACAATTGCTGCTGGTAACACGATGAAAAAGTTAACTTTAAATTTGTCTTTCATCTCGGCCCCTTGTGAGCGTACCGATGCTATGGTTGTATCCGAAATAAATGATAAATTATCGCCAAACATAGCTCCACCAATAACAGTTGCCATTAATAGCGATATTGAAAGTCCTGTTTGCTCCCCGATAGCTAAACCTATTGGAGCGAGGGCAACAATCGTTCCAACTGAAGTCCCCATTGCTAAAGATATAAAACATGCAATTATGAACAAGCCAATCACTAATAAGTTTTGTGGCAAAATGGAAAGTGCGAAGTTTACTGTTGCTTCAATAGCGCCCATTCCTTTTGCGGTTTCCGAGAATGCGCCGGCAAGTAAGAAAATAATCACCATTAACATTACGTTCGAATTCCCAGCGCCGGTCGTAAAGGTTTCAATTTTTTTTGTGATCGTTTCTTTACGGTTCATGAAAAGGGCAACAGCGCTTGCAATTGAAATGGCAACCATTACAGGAAATGCATAAAAATCATTTAATACAATTCCTGAGCCTATAAACAAAATTAAAAATACAACAAACGGAATTAATGCCCATGGATTTCCTTTTCGCATTTCTCTCTCCTTTAAGTAGTGCGCATCAGTTAACATACAAATAAAGGCCTCTTCTAAAATTAATAAGAAGAGGCACCGCATATGCTAGAGTGCATTTTATTTTTCGAGAAAATTGTTATAGGGATGATAATGATATCTACTTCTTCATTGCGTAGCAATCATTATACCCAACATACAATAATCATGATAACAACAAATTCATCTTATGAAATAAACCTTAGAATATAAGAAAATTGGCCACAAGTCAATTTGTTTGTTATTTATGAAAAATATAAAAGAGTGGTTCTTCGTGACTGAAATTCCAGTCTTTTGGGGTGTTATAGTCGACTACCAATATATGAGACTTGGGAAGGTACTTCTTTTTGATGTCTGTAAACCCTTTGTGTATAAGGGTTGAGAATAAATAAATTCTTTCAGATAGTAATCTTTTGTGAGATGGGTATCCAACCGATTGTGGTTGCTTTAACTATTCATCCGAAAGTGATTTCTTTTCTAATGGATATCTCGAAGGGAATTAATTATATTAACTGTACAATTTAATATGTTAATGAAAATTTGTTGATTTATTGTATATGTGTAGTATGATATTAATAATATGAAGAGGGGAGATAAATATGGCTTACCCAATTATTACGAATTGTCCTGTTTGCAGCGAAGTGCTGAAGATTACAAAGTTACAGTGTACGCATTGCCATACCACGATTGAAAATGAATTTGAACTCTCCAAATTTGCAACGCTTAGTCAAGAACAGCTAGCTTTTATCGAAATCTTCCTTAAAAGCCGTGGGAATATTAAAGAAGTTGAAAAAGAATTAGGGGTTTCCTATCCAACTGTACGAGGGAAATTGAACGAAATTGTTTCTGCTCTTGGGATTACTGAAAAGAAAACCGATCAAGAGGATAAGAGCGTAATTGACATGCTTGGTGATGGGGATATATCTCTTGACGAAGCAATTAAAACAATAAAGAGAAACTAAAGGGGGATATGGATGATGAAAGAAGAGATTGCGAAGGTGCTTACCATGGTTCAAGACGGAAAGCTTAATGCAGAGGAAGGTAGTGAACTCATTCAAGCTCTAAAGGAAAAAGATTCTACTACAGCTGCGAATAAGGCTTCGGACTACATGGATCGGATGTTGAAAGTTCGTGTTACATCAGAAGCAGGCGACAAAGTAAACGTAAACTTGCCGCTGCGACTCATCAAAGTTGCGTTGAAATCGGGTATTAACATTGCTTCAGCCCTCCCTGAATCCGCTAAGTACGTAAAAGATATCAACACGTTAGACGTGGACTTGATCCTCAAAGCAATTGACGAGGAATTGTCGGGTCCAATCGTCGAAGTCGAAAGTCAAAATGGCGATAAAATTTCTGTCGTGATTGAGTAATCCCTATGTTAAAAGTTAAAGTGAAACAAAAAGGGAAAGCTGAATTCACGGTTCCTTTGCCATATTTCCTAATACAAGTCGGTGGTTGGTTTGCTACTTCACCTTTACTATGGAAATTTGTACACAGTCCGTTTATCCAAAAGAACATAGACAAAGAGGCAAAGTCGTTTATTCCTACCTCAATTGATCGTAAAGACGTTAAGAAAATAGTAAGAGAAATCAAACGGTATCGTGGATTAACAATCGTTGAAGTGAAAGATAAGGATGGGGCAGAAGTTGTTGTAAAGTTATAAAAGGGCGACACTTGTGTCCAAGAGTTTATCGCCTAATTATGATTCTGAATCCTATACGTTAAGGAAAGTATCCACCTTCATCTGCGGGCGGTTACTTTTTTTGTTTAACAATGAAATACCTATGGGTAATTCTTCTGCGCCGCTTAAAGTCGTTCCTCCTATCAATAACTGCGCCAAATCTTATTGGTGACGGATGGTGGCTTCCCACTGTGAGTGTCACCCAAACTATTCAATTCCATTATACCTAGCAAACTCTGGAAACTTTTGTAGACACATGAATATACTGAGGCAAACGTCTAAGTAGGAGTGATGGAGAAAATGAATTTGAATCATGTTAACCAGCACAGACAGCCGGAAATCATTACGAGTTCATACGGAGATGTCAATGGAGATGGAATTGTAGATGTCGTATATTTGACGGGAGTCAAGTCCGTGGACCCATCCAGTCCCTATTTGGATCAGATCACGCTACACATTCAAGATGGGGCAACGAACAAAGTGCACACGATTGCGTTGAACGAAAACGGAAATTCCGGGTACAATCCCACTGTATTTCTAGGGGACTTTACGGGCGATGGTATTATGGACATTTTAATTAGCATAGATTCAGGTGGGTCTGGCGCTTTTACATTCGACTATGTATATTCGTTCGTGAACAATGAAGCTAAGAAATTATTTGATTTTGACCAATATAATAAGGAGAACCAGTACACCGTCACCTATATGGACTTTTTTAAAGTTAACGTTCATAGCCCTGCAACGGGTAAATCTTATTTGTTAGATATCAGTGGTCGTGGTGCAGAGTATCTATCGCAAATCTACTATCAAAATGGGAAGTTGAAACAGCCGGTTACAGGGATGGCAGATGGGGTTAGCGGATTTTATCCAGTAGACTTGGATCGGGATGGCGTATATGAAATCCAGGCGTATCAACAAATTAGTGGGCTTTACCATGCTGATTCGTTTGGATATATCATCAATACCCTGAAGTGGGATGGGCAAAAATTTTCAATTTGGCAACAGTGGTTCGCCCTCTACGGTCAATAATTTCAGTAGTGATCGATCCGTACACTCTAGTACAAACCGCCAGTGATCCATCCAGGATCCAGGCGGTTTTAACTTTGTACAACTCCTTTTTCTAAGATAATCTTCTGATTCGCAAGTGACACATACTCATTTTCTTTACCGCAAAAGGTGTCGTAGAGAATCATCCATGTCATACACAGAACTGTCACCCATAACCAACATAAACAATTCTTTTAGCTGCAGGGCAGAGTCAGCGATCGCGTCTTTCGTTATCTCCTTTGGAAAAGTAGATAGATATCCTTCAATGAAATCTGGATTCAAAGTATCATACGCTTTAAATTGGTGACACTTTTTACCTTCGTTCATAGCTTGAACATGCAAAATATAATCGCGCATCGTATCTAATAATTTCAATGAGTAGATAAAATTGTTGCGTTTTAATTCCTTATCTAGTCCGATTGTGCAGTAGAAAAACTCAAAAGCAATATCACTATAGATATCATATTTTACAGGATTACTTTCAAACTTTTCGTTCTCCTCATTCATTTTCTTCAATACGTCACCGGTTTTATCTACGACTACTTTCCATAAAGGAGAACGTACAGGTAATAAGTTTCGTGGAGCAATTGAAATATTAAACTCCAACCCGTTTTCCAAGAGTACAATTAGGAGAAAAATAGTATCGCTGAACTTTTTCTCTTTTATATACATAGGAGTGTATTCAGTGAGCGCTTGGTGTATTTGTTCTTTGGTTGCTTGTGCATTCTCTTCTTTTGAAGTGCATACCATTAAATCAATATCAGAATACACATCCTTATATCCAATCACCCCAGATCCCAGTTGAACGATTCCTTCCACCAATTCCACCGCTTCAATTTTACTAATGGTATTTCTAAAATAATCCTCTCTTTCCACAGTGCTGTACATAATTCACCTCATCTTCGTAGTATCGTAAGTAGCGTTTCTTACTAATGTCAATATCTTCAGTAAACACAGTTTTATTATGGTATGATTTCCCTTGTATAGCAAGATGGATTTTATGAAAATGAAGGATTGGGATGGATTTCCTGATTGCCAAGGAGTCTTATTGAGTTGATATATCAGGTTATTCAATATTGAGAGAGGTGGAAAATAACTTTGGAATTATACGAAACTAGAAATGAACTATCAGTAAGAGGGAAAAATGGGCTGGGATTCATCATATCCGCTTTCATAATTTGGTCAATCATTACAATAATATTTTTACAGTCAACAGGTACATATCAGAAAAACATATATATGCTGTTTTCAACAGGATTAATGTTCCCATTTTCCGTTGCGATTTCTACTTTGATAAAGGCTGATTGGAAGTTTGAAAATAACCCATTGGGCGGTCTAGGTTTGTATTTAAACATTGCACAGCTTATCTATTTCCCTATCCTTTTTTGGGGAATTATAAAAAGCCCAAACGATGCTATTATGTTATTTGCGATTATAACAGGTGCTCACTTATTCCCTTTTGGATGGCTGTATAATTCCAAACCTTACTTTATAATGGCACCAGTCATTTCAGTTACAGTAATGTTTTTGGGGCTATATTTGAATGGAGAAAATTTGTGGCTCATACCGTTTTCTGTGGCTATTCTGTTAGTCATTTTAATCTTTTTACTCTATATAGAATATAAAAGGAAGATTGAAGTGAATCCCTAAATTTGCAGTCACGGTTTTCTATGGATATTCAAAACGTTCTTCCGCAGTGGGGGAGATTCAGTAATAAGAAACAGTTGCACACTTGCAATCTTACATGAATATCTATACTTAAACGAAGCAACCTCCTGCAGATTTCTCCATACAGGTAGGTTGCTTTTACTATTCATCGATGAAGCACTAAGTGTAAACCAGGAACTGTGTTAGCAAGCAATGCGTTTGTCCATACTAGATGGAGTCTCAATAATGCAAGCCAGCTATTCCAATACAGCCTTTAGAAAAGAAGGTATTCCCCATGAAAAAAGTGCTTTATATAGTGTCGGTACTAGTGATTGCCGCTATCGTTATACTGGGATTCACACTCAAAAACAATCCGGAAAGGAAATCTACTTCAAATGAGCTAACAGTGAAACCGACAGACAGCAAACCAAATCCAACCGTGGACCATATCGCAGTCTGGACAAAAGTTGAAAAGAAGGAGGGAGAGGTGGTGTCTAACATGACACTTAATGAAAAAATCGGACAGCTCGTCCTTGCAGGAATCGACGGCACGAGCATCAATAAAGAGTCCCAGCAACTCATTGAACACTACCTGATTGGTGGCGTCATTTTCTATGCAAAAAACGTCAACACTCCTGACCAAACCGTACAATTCGTGAACAACCTGAAAGTAGCCAACCAAAACAATCCGCTTCCACTGTTTACGAGCATCGACCAAGAGGGTGGCCGCGTCGCTCGTCTGCCGAAACAAGTCGCAAAGTTGCCAACGAGTGCAACTATCGGCAAAACGAACAATCCTGATTATGCCTTCAATGTCGGACGAATACTTGGGAAGCAGCTGACCCAATTCGGTTTCAACATGAACTTTGCACCTGTACTAGATGTCAACAGTAACCCGAATAACCCTGTCATAGGGGATCGGTCGTTTAGCGTAGATCCCAAAATCGTAAGCACACTCGGTATCCAAATCATGAAAGGTATCGAGGAAGAACACGTCATCCCTGTCGTCAAACACTTCCCGGGACACGGGGACACATCCGTCGATTCCCATTTGGAACTGCCAAAGGTGAACAAAACCCTACAGCAGCTCGAACAACTCGAACTGATTCCATTCAAAAAAGCGATTGAAGCAGACGCAGATGTCGTCATGGTCGCTCATATCTTATTGCCACAGTTGGATAAAACCTATCCAGCCTCGATGTCAGCAACAATCATCACTGACTTGCTTCGCGAACAGCTCGGTTTCAACGGGCTCATCATGACCGATGATATGACGATGAAAGCAATCACGAATCACTATGGCATTGCCCAAGCTGCCGTTCAATCCGTCAAAGCCGGAAGCGATGTCATTCTCGTCGCACATGATCCAGTGAAAGTAATCGCGGTGATAGAGGCACTGAAAGCAGCGGTTGGATCCAACGAAATCAGCGAACAACGGATTGACGAAAGTGTCATGCGGATTATCGAACTGAAAGAGAAGTATAAGTTGGACGATGAAGCGACACCGAAAGTAAACATCCAAAAGATCAATAAAGAAATCAAAGAAGTAACTAAAAAGAGCAGTCACAACTGAGTTCGAGCATTCAGGCGGATCTGAAATGGAAGTATACCTTAGTGATGCAGATCCATATTCAGATCAGTACTACAGTGAAATTTGGATGCCTGTTAAGAAATAATGGCCAAAGTTCTATTGTAAACTAGAAAAATGAACTACTATTAAAAATCATCGCAAATTTGGATAAGAAATGAGTTCCCTCCCTTTCTATAATAGTGAGTAGGGAGGGAATCATTATAAAACAACTAACAAAAGATCCATATAAAGTCTATCTCAACACAGCATTTCTATCGCAATTATTTTTCACCTTAATCGTGACGGTGAATTTGCTGTACCAAGTGTATACAGTCAAGCTCGATCCGCTGCAACTGGTGCTTGTCGGTACAGTCTTGGAACTGACCGTCTTTCTTTTTGAAATTCCGACAGGCGTCGTTTCAGATTTAAAGAGCCGTAAACTCTCGATTGTCATTGGTTATGTCCTTATTGGCGTTGGCTTTTTAATAGAAGGATTATTTCCTTATTTCTCAGCAATTTTATTGGCACAAATCGTTTGGGGGATTGGATATACATTCACTAGCGGAGCACGTCAAGCTTGGATTGCAGATGAGATAGGAGAAGAACGTGCTTCAGAAGCATTCGTTCGTGGCGCGAAAATTGAAAATCTGGCGCAAGTTATTGCGATTCCTTTAAGTATAGCAATTGGCTATTTCATGGTTAGACTACCGATAATTATCGGTGGGATTTGCACGGTGGGGCTAGCTATATATTTGATGAAAAACATGACTGAAGAGAATTTCAAACCGCTAAAGAGAGAGAAACTCCTAACAGCTTGGGGAAGTATGAAGAAGAGTTTAAAACAACTCATAGTTCAAGTGAAAGTAAGTGTGGTCATGAGAATTCTTTTCTTAATCGCCTTGTTTGTCGGTTTCTATAGCGAAGGATTTGATCGCTTATGGTTATCACACCTTTCAGAAGTGGTGAATTGGTCTTCGGTGACTCCAGAAAAATTGGTGATCCTAACAGGAGGGATTCAATTTGTTGTCGTTCTTGTTTCCTTTGCTGCATTGCACGTAGTAAATAGCAGTTCTGTCTACCAAAAACTCACTCAAATCTACCTCGTTCTTTTCATGGCCAGTTTATTGATCATCCTGTCATTAATCGGATTTGCTACTTCCACTTCTGTGATTGCCTTATTAGGGTTTTTTGTAATTATTCAAGTTACACGGACCATTATGTACCCGCTAGAAGACATTTGGCTAAACAAAATTATTCCGGATTCTTCAACTCGAGCGACATTCTTTTCTGTAAAGGGCCAAGCTGATGCCATCGGTCAAATAGGCGGTGCACCTATTATCGGAATGGTCGCTACCCGCTATACTATCAAAACAGCACTGATCGTTAGTGCAATCCTGTTGACCCCTGTATTGTTTTTGTATCAGATTATGTTAAAAAGAAAGCAGGAATAGGTTAACTTCCTTGCTTTCTTTCTTTAATTGGAAGATAAATTTCCATATAGACTTTTTCATATTCCCAGTCATGACAGTGTTCATCGTAGTACTCAAAGTCATAACAGGTTTCATCCACTTCATAAGAGGATTGAGGAAGCCAATCGTCTAAAATATACTGCCATGTACCCGTTATGGAAACGGCAAAGTCCTCTACCGTAACGAGTGGAGTCCGGAAAATGGCATAAGTCGTGGATGGGATTGTCAATTTAGTCCACCTGTCTGGAAGGGAAGTTCCACTATCATAATTCACTGCAAACAAGTAGGTGAAACCATCCTCCAGTTCTTCGCTTTTCAAATTGAGGCAATATTCCCCGTGTGTTTCAGGAGTCAATGTCTCGTACAAAGTTCGCTCAATGGATTCATCAGGAAAAAGTTTTTGGTTCCAAAGGGCAGGCGAGTCACGTGTATAAGAAATATCGCGAATGGATCGTTCAACAGTTTTCCCCGCAATGGTAAAAGGACTTCTACGCACTAGCTTAGGCTGCATGACTATGCCTCCTACCTGATTCTGTTCAAGGCGACTCAAATCGATTTTTTGAGGGAGTGAGCTAGGACAATGCTGTCGATATAATCGCGGGGGACTTCCAAAACACTTCTTAAACGCCTTCGTAAATCCAGCATGCGTCTCAAATCCATACGTTAACGCAATCTCAATGACCTTTTTCCCTTGAGCTAAATCGTACAAAGCATATTGTAATTTCCGTTTCACTACGTAATCCATCAACGTATAGCCCGTTTGTTTTTCGAAAATCCGGTTAAAGTGATACGGAGAGTACCAAGCGATATCAGCTAAAAGATCAGGTGTTAGTTCATCTTGAATATGCTCTTCAATGTAATCAATCACTTGTTGAACTCTTCCTAATTTTTGAATACCAATCACCTCTTTTCATCGTAAATACGGTAAGAAATCTAGTTCACTATCAAACGGATTTCAAAATGTATGCTGATTATAGCATACTGTGGATGTTAGTCTTTATTGAGGATGAATTGATGAAAATCTTAGACAACGCACTGGTGCAAAATGTAAACATCAATTAGATCAATGAAGAAATCCAACGTAGAAGTATAAGTCGTGGTATCATTTGAACTAACAAAAGAGAACTGATTAAGGGGGAGCAACTATGACAAATTCAAGTGAAAGCATTGCAAAGAAAGAGTTGCCAGTTGAACAGTGTGAAGAACTACTTAGCATGTTAAAATCTCGTTTTGAAGACAATATGCACCGTCATCCAGAACTGGAATGGGCAACGGTTCAAGCAAAGCTCGATGTAAATACAGAAAAACTGTGGTCACTGAACGAGATGGAGAGAACTGGTGGAGAGCCTGATGTCATCGAGTATGACAATGAGAAGGATACCTTTACGTTCTGCGATTGTTCAGCAGAAAGCCCTTCAGGTCGAAGAAGTGTTTGCTTCGACCCGGAAGCACTCGAAGCACGGAAAAAGAACAAACCAGCACATAGCGCTGTCGGTATGGCAACAGAAATGGGAATCGAATTGTTGGATGAAGAACAATACCGAGCGTTACAACAGCTCGAAAATTTCGATAAGAAAACTTCAACATGGATCCAAACACCGTCAAATATCCGTAAACTTGGAGGCGGACTTTTCTGCGATTTCCGCTTCGACACCGTGTTCGTCTATCACAATGGGGTCGAATCCTATTATGCAGCTAGAGGATTCCGTGGACTGCTGAACGTGTAACAACAATAAAACAGTCTCAATCCAAAATTAGGATTGAGACTGTTTTCTTTTTAATGCTTAAAACTCGAAACTAACTCTTGTAACTCTTCCGCCATATGAGAGAGTGTTTTAGCGGACGCAGTGATTTCTTCCATAGAAGCAAGTTGTTCTTCTGTGGTTGCAGCAACCTCTTCGGAGGAAGCGGCGTTGCTTTTTGCCATGACTTCTAACGCAATTGCGGTTTCGTTCACTTGCTGAATCTTTTCTTGAGCACTTTGCGCAATACTTGAAATGTCCGCCATTTGTGGGGTGATTTCTTTCGTGCTCGTTAAGATTTGCTCAAACTTTTCAATGGCATCTTTCGAAATGGTCATACCTTGCTTCACATCTTTCGTAACTTTCGCCATTATTTGCACGGAGTTATCAGTATCCGCTTGAATACCTTGAATGATTGTGTGGATCTCCTTAGCAGATTGCTGAGATTGTTCTGCAAGTTTACGCACCTCATCTGCAACGACTGCAAAGCCTTTTCCATGCTCTCCTGCTCTCGCTGCCTCAATGGCTGCGTTAAGCGATAGTAAGTTTGTTTGTTCAGCGATATCTGTGATGACATTCAATATGGAACCAACGTCCTTAGAACGCACAGACAATGAACTGATCATGTCATTCGATTCGGCAACAGATGATTGAATCGAAGCCATTTGATTCACTGTATCGTTAACCGCGATACCGCCATATTCCGCTTGTTCCGTCATATGGACCGCGAGTTTCGATACATTTGCTGAGTATTCATTGATAGACGTAATGCCATCTGCCACGTGTTGAATGAGTGCTGAATTCGTTTCAACGCTGCTCATTTGATTTTCCGCATTTCCAGCAACTTCTTGAACAGCATCCGCAACATGCTCTGTGGCATATGTCGTTTGCTCCGCGCTAGCTGTCAACTCTTCTGAAGAAGCTGCAACAAGCTCTGTATTTTTCTCGATTTTGCCGACTAGATTCTTCAAACTTCCCTGCATAGAACGGAACGCTTCGCCAAGCTGACCGATTTCGTCTGAAGACTTTACCTCAATCGTTTCGGTCAAATCCCCTGTACTAATGGTTTGGGCCTGCTCTTTCAGCTTAACAATCGGCCTAATGATGGAATGGGTAATTAAATAAGCAATGAGCGCACCAAGAACTAACGCGACGATAACGATGATGATGGTTGTTTTTAAAATCGGTGCAGCGGCCTCTTTTACTTCTGCGTAATCGAGCGTGCCGCCAATTTGCCAACCAGTTAAGTCATTGGTCAAGAATGTGGTGAAAAGGTCATGACCTTTTGACGTGAAATTATAGTTACCTTTCGCTTCTGTTTTTAGCTTGTTGTAATAATCATCGTCTGCTGCACTTCCAGCTTCATGCATCGGATGGGAAATGAAGTTCATTTCATCATCGACCATAAAGGCATATCCTTCCTTACCAATCTTCACTTGCTCTGTCAGTTCAGTAATATAATCCAGTGTAATATCTACACTAATTACTCCTGATTGGTCATTTGTCATTTTCGAAACTGTGACGACCAGAGCATCGACAGAAGCATCGGGGTAGGGGTTAGACAAAATTACCTCATTAGGACTTTCCAGTGCTTCTTTATACCAATCCCTCGTCCGCGGATCATAAGTGGACGTATCGTTAATGACAGGATCTTGTACGAAAAAGCCGTCTTTTGTGCCGACATAGACACTTAGAATTTCAGGGTGCAGCGTCGTATACTGCTCCAGCTTTTTTCTTAACTCTGGACTTTCGTTTCCTTCATATTGACTTTTTTGTACTTGTTTACTTAATGTTTCAATATCGTGTATTTTTGAAGATATGGTCTGGTCAATAATCGTATTCAGTGTTTCAGTACTATCTTTTGCCTCTGTTATAATCTGTTTCTCTACTGCACTTTTTGCAGATGTATAAGATAACCATCCAATACTGACCGAAGGAACAATTAAAATAAGTGCGAATACAACAATCAGTTTGGTTCGGATACTTTTAAAACGAAACCTCATAGACATTTCATCCTCTCTTGCTTGTGTTTTTATGTTACTTTCTATCCTTATGCTTACTTCGGTTATATGGGACTAGTCTTAATAGGGAAGTGATAGATTTTTTATTGGTATTGATAATATAGTACTAGATGACAAAAACTTCCGTTTGAAATCGTTTTCATCTATTACAACGGAATACCAAGCCGCTTCATCCGGTAATCATCGACTAACGTCATATACTAAAAGCTTCACGTGGGAATCGACACCGTTTTTCACGTAACTTAGTAACCTAAAGGAAATCCTAAATATGAGTCAATCAGTAGCAGTAATCGTTGGTGCAGGCCCTGGAGTGAGTGCAGGGATTGCAAGAAAGTTTGGCAATGAAGGATTTAAAATTGTGCTCCTTTCAAGAAGACAGGAATCTTTAGACGAACAAGTTTCCGCGCTTCAAAAGGAGAATATTGAAGCTGTCGGAATAACAGCAGATGCTTCACAGTCAGAATCACTAACAGCTGCATTCACGAAAATTAAATCTGAATATGGTGTACCAGACGTTCTCGTCTACAACGCGGGCACCAATTCCATCAATAATCCTTCTGTCTTAACGGAACAAGAGCTGCTCAATGATTTCCAAGTTAACGTAGCAGGTGCATTGGTCAGTGCGTAACAAGTCATTCCTGAAATGATCGAACGCAAGTCAGGTACGATTTTATTCACAGGTGGTGCGCTTGCTTTAAATCCGGTTGTTTCAAGAGCATCGGCTGCAATTAGTAAAGCGGGACTTCGAAACTTAACTTTCACATTAGCTGAAGAACTGGCCCCGAGCGGTATTCACGTAGGAACCGTCACGATTGGCGGGGGCGTGAAATCTGGAACGTTCTTCGATCCAGACGCAATTGCGAATGCGTTTTGGAACTTGTATGTAAAACGGGACATCAACGAAACGCTGTTCAAGCCCGAGTAACTGGAGCTGGTGAAACAGCCAACAAGAAAAAGCAATTCCTGTGGGACAGTTATCCCGAGGAATTGCTTTTTTCTATCCGATAAATCATCAAGGAACGCTTAGAAATCATGGTATAATAAGCGTCAACGAAAAACAGAAGGGGATTGTGATGATTCGATGGATTGCTGTATTTATCATAGGCTTTGTGTTGACCTATATACTGCCAGACGATTTCATCCGTGCAGATCGCTTCACTGTTGAAGTGGTCATTCGAACAGTTATGTCACTATTTTTCGTTTTCATCATCTGGTTACTGAAACCCAAACCGAAACCTAAGTAAACGAAAGGGGACTCTTAATGGCCATCCTCACATTTCTCATCATCGCTTGGTTCTTGACGCTTTTCAATTTCGAACAACTCGTTATCCAAGCCTTCAAAGAACTATTCGGCAAAGACATCACCAAAGCAACGTATTACTTCCTATTTCTCACAATCGGGATATTCGGTGAAATCGTCTTGTTGCTTCAAGGAACGTATTCAGAGTATTTCCTGCGGGGGTAAACCAGTAAAAGAGGGAAACAATGAAAGTCATCATCGACAATGAAATGATCCACTATACCGACAATATGGAAAAGGGAAGAAGCTACAGCTGCAGATTGGCTCGGGTGGTTTCATCACGGTGAAAGCCCCAAATGGAACATCGGAAGAAGTCGCAGGTATGGTTAAAGTGGCGTTTCAGGACTTTGCGTATTTGTGGTGGGGGAATCGACAGAGGATTGAAGAACATGGATTTTTAACGAATTTTAAAAGCGAGCAAGCATTCATTCATTCATTCATTCATGAAGAAACAAGTCAGCAGAGACGATTTAGTTCCACATCCTCAATCTTATTATGAAGCGGTGATACAAGGGATGGAACTAGCGATTAAAGTAAGAGGCTATCTCAGATGACCCCTTTGCAATGCTTCTAGTTCCTTGACCTAAGGCAGTCAATCTTATAAAATCCAAAAATCCGCCACACTCAAAAAGAGCATGGCGGATTTTTCGATTTGCTAGTTCACTTCAATCTGTCCCATCATGCCATTATCTTCATGCTCTAAAATGTGGCAATGGTACATATACACCCCTTTGTTTGCAAATGAAATCGCGATCTTCACACGATCTCCAGGATGTAACGCTATCGTATCTTTCCAGCCTTTCAGATTGTCATCCGGCTCTTCTCCATTCACCGATAACACTTTAAACTGCGTGCCATGAATGTGGAACGGATGGATCATACCACCCATCGGATCGGGTTTGTTGGACAGTTCCCAGACTTCTGTTTCGCCGACTTTTTGGGTCATGTCAATGCGGTCTTTATCGTATTTCTTTCCGTTGATCGTCACCATGTCCATCATGCCGAACAATTCTAATCGCTTCGTCACAGGCAAATTTCTTTCTTCCTCCGTCACGGTAAACGAATTCAAATCAGTAGGTAGTTCATTGGAAGTCTTCTTTTGATTGACTTCAAATGGCAGAAGAATCGTTCCTTGATCATCCACTAGCGCAAGGTCTTTAACATTTTGCAACTGGTCAAAGTCGATGATGATCTCCGCACGTTCTGCAGGAGTCAACAGAAGTGAATCCATTTCTAACGGATCATTTAGTAACCCACCATCTGTGGCGATTTGCTGGAACGAATCTCCGGAATTAAGAGATACAGTATAATTACGAGCATTCGAACCGTTCAGCAATCGCAGCCGAACTTTACCTTGAGGGACTGATAGCTTCGGATCGAGCGTGCCGTTAACAAGCAAGTGATCACCAAGCGTTCCGTCTGAATTATAGGCCGCCTCGTAGTCAAGTTCGCCAATTTGGTTGAATGCGCGATCCTGCATGAGAACCGGGAAGTCGTTGACACCATAGTCGTCAGGCAAGTTTAACTTGTCCGAATGTTCGTCTTCGATATAAAGCAGACCAGCTAGCCCCTTATACACTTGCTCAGCCGTTTTTCCATGAGGATGTGGATGGAACCAAAGAGTGGCGGCTTCCTGAGTAACTTTGAATTGAATAATCCGTTCTTCTCCAGGCTTCAAGGGGTTATGGGGTCCGCCATCGACATCACCAGGTACATCCAAACCATGCCAGTGAAGCGTCGTATCCTCGTCCAGTTCATTCACGGTTTTAATCCGAACGGACTCTCCTTTTCGCAACTTTAGAACAGGACCGAGGAAGTCACCATTGTAGCCATAGGTTTCCGTTTCCTGTCCTTCCAACAGCATACGTTCACCCTTCTGAGCGGTGAGTGTGTAGTCGACGTTTTCAGACGTACTCTTTTTGAGCAAGGGAGGGATGGCCAACTCTTTTACCCCTTTTGAATCTTTCAATGGCAAAGGATTGTTGTGATCCATATGACCGTCCATCATGCCTTCCATCCCACTCATGTCATGATTCATGTCATCCCCTGGAGATGACCCTTTGGAATCTTCCATGGCACCACCCATTGAACAGCCTGCAATCAGTGAGCTGATGAGGGCTAATGTAAGCCATTTCATCATTGCTTTCATCATATTCCACTCCTTTGTTAATACTCTCAGTTAGAGGAAATCAACTTTCCGGCATTCGCTAGCTGATTCCAAGTTGCGCCAGCATCACTCGTCTTGTAAATTGAGTTATCGAATGTCGTCACGACTAGTTCTTCTGAATTCTCTGGACTCGTTGCGATGAATTGTACAGGGCTTCGTATTTCTTCAGGTAGTGGAATGTCGGACTCTTTAGTTTCGCCAATTGTGAATTTCTGTAACATCGGCTGTTCCTGTTCCTTGATAGACGAATAATAGCCGCCATCTTCAGTTAGCGTGACATATGTAACACTCGTTGCGTCGTTCAATTTATTGAACGTTGCTCCATAATCTATGGACAAAAACAGACCTTCTTGACTGCCAATCGCAATTATTTCTTCACTTGAAGGATGTACCGCTAAGTTAGAGAGCGTAGTTGCTGAGTATCCTTCCATTTTTGAAGCCGTCCACGATTGTCCTTCATCGAGTGTATAGTTTAACCCTGCCTTTAGTTCAGCGGTAGGGGTTTCATTGAATACATAGACTGCATTTGAATTGTATCCCGCGCCCAGGTAGTGAAAATCGATTTCTCCGTAAAATGCCAGTTGCTTGAACGTCGCGCCTTTATCTGTGCTTTTCATAAGCCCGAATGGATTCTTTAAATCGGAATTCACTGCAGGATGACCACTTGCAAAAAAGCCGTCCTCTGTAGGTTGGAAGCCCATATAGTCGTTTTTCTCAAGATTGGCTTCTTTCCAGCCATCTTTTCCAAAGGCATATAAGCCGGCATGTGATGCAATGAAAAAATCAGGACCACCATTGCTGTAACCCGTCCCATGAATATGATTAACCTCGGGATTTGTTACTTCTTCATACGTAAATGATGCTTCTTTGTTTGAGCATGCGCTTAAAATTAGTAGCCCACCAAGCACCACACCCACCAATGGTTTCTTCATCTTAAAATCTCCTCACTTCCATTTGTAGCCGATTCCCCAAACCGTTTGGAGGATGTCGTCAATCGGGAAATTCGATTTTCGTAACTTATCCCGCAGGTTTCGGATATGGGAATCGACTGTCCGAACTTCGGTATACGTGTCGTATTCCCATGCCACTTGAAGCAAGTCTTCTCGTGTGAATGTCCGGTTCGGTCGAGCCATCATCGCTTCGATGATATAAAATTCTTTTAAGGTAAGGCGGACTTCATAGGTGTCATACGAAATTGAATACGACTCCAAGTCCAGTGTAAAGAGACCTTCGCGGAGCTGCTTAACCTGGTCTTTTTCAGGAGCACGGCGTAGTGCGACCCTTACCCTCGCCATGAGTTCACGCTCATCAAACGGTTTTGTAATATAATCATCCGCACCTTGCTCGAGTCCTTTGACAACATCGGACTTGTCGGAACGGGCGGTCAATAAAATAACAGGTACGTCCGATGTTTCACGAATGCGTCGACAAACTTCCCAGCCGTCCATCCCCGGCATCATGACATCTAGCAATACGAGATGTACATTCTCCTCTTCGAACAGATCGAGAGCTGCTTGACCGTTTGTCGCTTGCAAACAGCGATACCCGTGCGGAGCGAGGAACAGTTCGAGCAAATCGAGCATGCGCTGTTCGTCATCAATCAGTAAGATCGTTTTCATATCCATCGTCACTTCCTGTCATAGTCGTATCGTGAATGTGCTACCTTTACCTAATTCACTTTGAACCTCAATCGTGCCACCGTGTGCTTCTGTCAATTCCTTCACAATCGCAAGACCTAGGCCGGCACCGCCAAACGAACGCGAACGGGATTTTTCGACACGATACAGTTTTTCGAAGATGTGTTGCTGATTTTCAACAGGAATCCCACACCCATTGTCTTCGACTTGCAAAACGGCTTGCTTCTTATCTTGAAAGGCACGAACGGTTACAGACGTACCACTATCTGAATAGTGAAGGGCGTTGTCCAGTAGGTTAAGGATAATTTGCTCCAGACGCATTCGATCTGCCACTAAAGGGAAATTATCGCCAGCTTCATGTAGGAGCACAATTCCTTTCATATCGAACGCTGGTTGTACGAGCTGTACAATATCATGGATGAACCGAGCGGAAGAAAACTCGGTTTTCATTACAGAGAACGTCATTTCATCCATCTGAGCGAGATCCATCAAGTTTTTTACGAGTGTTTTCAAACGCTCGGCCTCTTCTTCGATAATGGATAAGTACTTGAAGCGCTCTAAATCATCCAGTTCTGTCCGTTGAGCAACTTTCGCATAACCGATTAAGTACGTGAGAGGTGTCCCCATTTCGTGAGAAACCGATGCTAAGAATTCGTTGCGCTCGCGTTTAACGCGACTTAAGTCGTTCGATAATTTGCGGATTGAAGTTGCCAGTTCACCTAGCTCATCATTCGAAAGGTTAGGCAAGTCTACATCGAAGAATCCTTCGCTAATCTGTTCTGTCGCTTCTTTCATCCGAATAAGCGGACGTGTCAACCATTTGGATAACAACATATAAACTACAAACAAGATGATGATACTTCCGCCACCTGCAAGGATGAAGTGGACATTGAGCTGACTCACGAGCTGATGAATGGGCGCTGTGCTCTGCAGCATAACGAGTGAACCTGAATTGCCTTGAACCTCATATGGATGGACGCTAACGAGATAAGGGGACTTTTCCCAATCGACGGGCATAATCATATCTTCCGTCGGTCGTTCTTCTTTGATTTTCGTCAAATAAGGGACAAGAATCTCCTCGTTTTCCAATGAATGCTGTAATACATTTCCCGCAGCATCGAGGATCGCGACGTCCCGTTCACCATCCCTTTCCATGAGGATGATATGCTGTAACGTCGTTTCGGTGTAATTATCTTCTAATACATTGCGGTGATTGCTACCGGTTTTCCAAAGACGATCGAGTTCTTCGTCCACCCGTGCATGCGTGATGGTCTGATGCAAATACACCATGAGCAACGTATCCATGATAAGAAATGAAATGATAAATGAAGCCGCTAACTTCGTTGAAATTTTGTTCACAGAACGCGCTCCTTTTCACTCTAATGAGCAGTATAAGTTAAACGTATCGAAAATTTATGCAGAAAGCACGGATTATGTACGCTATTAAAAAGACTATCCAGAAATCAGTATGTACTGAATTTCTGGATAGTCTTTAATGTAATTCACATTAAATTTTTAGTAAGCGGGCATTGATTGCCACGATTACAGTACTGAGAGACATCAATATCGCACCGACTGCAGGACTCATCACAATCCCAATTGGATAGAGGATACCTGCTGCAAGCGGTATCGCTGCAATATTGTATCCAGCAGCCCACCATAAGTTTTGCTTCATCTTACGGTACGTAGCAGAAGAAAGCTTAATGATGGTGACGACGTCTTGTGGATTGCTTTTTACAAGTACGACATCTGCAGTTTCTATCGCGACATCAGTTCCGGCACCAACCGCAATACCAAGGTCTGCTTTTGCAAGTGCAGGGGCATCGTTAACACCATCTCCCGTCATCGCGGTTCGAAGTCCTTCTTTTTCTTGAATGTGGACAATTTTTTCTGATTTCTCATGAGGGAGTACTTCAGCAAAAATTTCTTCAAGTCCAAGCTGTTTGCCCACGTATTCAGCGACTTGTGTCTGATCGCCCGTCAACATAATCGATTTCACGTTCAATTTTTTTAGCTCGCTTACCGCTTCAACAGCCGTTTCACGAACAATATCTGCAAGGGCGATCATTCCAGCGAGCTGATCGTTAACGAGTAGGAAGACAACAGTTTTCCCTTCTGCTGACCATTTGCTGAAGGAGTTTTCACTATAAGAGAGATTTGCTTCTTTCATATACCCGGGACTGACGACTAGCACATGCTTGTCATTGACCATTCCTTGCAATCCTTTTCCTGTAAGTGATTGGAAATCGTGGACTTTCGGTACTTTGATGTCAGATTGCTCTGCTTTTCTTGCGATTCCTTTAGCTAGAGGGTGTTGTGATTGGGACTCGACTGCCGCTGCGTATGAAATCACGTCTTCTTCCTTGTAGCCATCCGAAGGAAGGATATCCGTCACTCCAAACTCACCTTTTGTAAGGGTACCTGTTTTGTCGAAAACTACCGCTTCGATTTTCCGTGCTTCTTCAAACGCAGGACGATTACGAATGAGCAACCCATTTTTTGCTGCGATGGAAGTGGAAACGGCGACGACTAATGGTGCCGCTAGTCCTAGAGCGTGTGGACAAGCAATAATGAGAACCGTTACCATGCGCTCCATTGCAAACGATACAGGATAACCAAGCATCAGCCAAACGACGAAAGTGATAAGTCCGGCAGCAAGTGCACCATAGAATAACCATTTAGCCGCACGATTCGCAAGGTCTTGTGCACGAGATTTTGATTCTTGTGCTTCTTTTACGAGTGTAATCACTTGTGAAAGATATGTATCTTCACCTGTTTTTGTAACGGATAGCACAAGGGAGCCCTCTCCATTGATGGATCCGCCAATGGCTTCTTCATCCACTGATTTGTCAACTGGTAGCGATTCACCTGTTAACATAGATTCATCCACAGAAGATTTACCTTCCACAATACGTCCATCTACTGGAACTTTCTCGCCAGGTTTGACGAGTACGCGTTGACCATGCTGCAAATCCGATACTTCTACTTCCGTTGTCGAACCATCCTCGTTCAGTAGGTGAGCTTCAGATGGCATTAGTTTAGCAAGTTCTTCAAGTGCCTTCGATGCTCCCATGATGGATCGCATTTCAATCCAATGGCCAAGCAACATGATATCGACGAGCGTAGCCAATTCCCAAAAGAAATTATCTTCTGCCAATCCAAAGACAGAAGCCGTACTGTACACATACGCAACGGTAATTGCGAGAGAAATGAGCGTCATCATCGCCGGTGTACGGTCTTTAAGTTCGTCTTTAGCACCTTTCAGAAACGGAAGTCCTCCGTAAAAGAAGACAAAAGTAGAAAGCGCGAACAGGATATACAAATCTCCTGTAAATCTCCAGTCGACGTTCAGAAACTGTTGAATCATAGGGGATAGTATCAGAATAGGAATTGTAAAAATAAGCGACACATAAAACCTTTTCTTGAAGTCTTGTACCATGTGGGCATGGTGGTTGTCATGACCTTGTCCTGAATGACCTCCTTCGGTATGCTGCGCGTCCGAGTGGTTCGCATGCTGATTTATATGATTGTCATGAGTATTCATTGTAAAACTCCTCTCGCAAATTTTGTTACTATACGGTAGCTATACCCGCCAATTGTGCAAAATGTGTGCAGTTCTCACAAACAATTGAATCGTACGCGGAATAAGGAGATTCTAAGGAGTTTCTTCATTTTTGTTATCTCGTGATGATTATCGGGAACACCTTTACAGAAATGAAAAAAAGGAGCGATTTATTTATGAAGAAACAACTACTCGCAGTGAGTGCTGCATTCGCTGTCGTTCTGGCAGGCTGTGGAGCGACAACAACAAAGGAAGACAAACCAGCTACAAGTGAAGAAGTTTCCCACGATGATATGGAAGGTATGGATCATTCAAGTGACGGCAGCATACCTGAAGGCTTAAAAGAAGCGGAAAATCCAACATTCCCTGTCGGATCTGAAGCAATCATTGAAACGGATCACATGGAAGGCATGAAGGGGGCGACTGCAACAATTAGCGGAGCCTATGACACGACGGTGTACTCCATTACCTACACACCAACGGATGGCGGAGAGAAAGTAACGGATCACAAATGGGTCATTCATGAAGAAATCGAAGATCCAGCACCGGCTCCACTTGCAAAAGGAACTGAAGTGACAGTTCTTGCTGATCATATGAAAGGAATGGAAGGAGCAAAAGCTGAAATTGAATCTGCTAAGCAAACAACCGTTTACATGATCGACTACGTGCCGACAACGGGTGGAGATGAAGTGAAGAACCACAAATGGGTCGTGGAAGATGAATTATCGGAAAAATAAGCATCAAATGAAAGAGCTGCCTAGTGCAGCTCTTTTTTTGTAGGAGTGAAGAAGGAAGGTTGCTCATAACATCGTCCCCATATGGTAAAATGATAAGAAAATTACTAGGCAATGATACATGATCAATAACACAACTACAGCTAGTAGAAGAGGGACTCCATGAAAATTACAATCGAAAACGAAGTCTTCCATTACAACGTGCAATATGGGAAAGGGAAGAAGCTTTCCTTACACATCGACTCATTCGGGTTCATTACCGTGAAAGCTCCGAATGGCACGAGCGAACCGGTCATCCAGCAAGAACTGCACAATTGGGGAAGCTGGATTATAGAAAGGATGAAGGAGAGGGAGTCTAAAAAGGTAGATCCACTCGCCAGACAGTACGAGTCCGAGGGGACGTTTCGTTATTTAGGAGAAGAACGCCAACTTCAAGAACTCATTGAAACGCAAGGACTCAGTGAAGACCAACTGAAACACAATCTGAAAAAGTTCTATTTCACCCAATGCAAAACATTGATAGAATCGCGCATCAAAAGCTATCAGAAGGAACTGAAAGTCTCTGCAAAAGAGATTTCAATCATCGAGTCGTTCGGCAAATGGGGCAGCTGCAATTCGAACAAAAAACTCGCATTCAATTACCGTCTCGCCATGGCTCCCGTAGATGTCATCGACTATGTCATTGTTCACGAACTGTGCCACATCACACATATGAACCACGACCGTTCCTTCTGGCGACGAGTCGGAAGCATCATGCCAGATTATAAAGAGAAAGAAGACTACCTCGCTAAGAATCAGCACATGATGACCCTTTGAAGAAAGTCGTAGGAAATCAAAAAAGAGATAATTGAGTTCACCTGTGGAATCCCCAATTTAAGAAAACGGTTCAATTACTTTTTTTTCATAAGAAGACAACACGATATTCGTTGAGGGGGTACCATATTGCATGGAGTCGTCAATGAATTGTTCTAAACTTTCTACAGAAGACGTTGCTAGTTTGAAAATATAGCTAATTTCGCCTGCTACTCGATAGCACTCAAGTACATCCGGATGGCTATGGCAAAATTCAGCCAATGCTTTGCAATCCCTTGATACAAACAAGATCAGTGCAGAAATGGGACGGTTCATTTTTTTTAGAGAAACATGGGCATGGTAACCTTCAATAATTTGTTGCTCCTCCAATTTTCGTACTCGCTCAGTGACGGATGGGGAAGATAAGTGAACGGCTTCTGCTAAATCCTTCATTGAAATTTTTGCGTTCGATTGTAAGATACTCACGATGTTTTTATCAATTTGGTCCATGAAATAGCCAACCTTCTTTTTTAAAATAGAATAGCTTAAATTCCAAGTTAATTAAAGATAAACAATGAAATATCCTTTGATACCTTATTCATGATTCTTCAATCTTTATATAAAATAAGGTATCAGGAGGCGATATGAGATATGAAGAAGATTCTATTATTATTGGCTGATGGATTTGAAGCGGTAGAAGCTAGTGTATTTACGGATGTACTAGGTTGGAATAGATGGGAGGGGGACGGAACCACTGAAGTGGTAACAGTCGGTCTTAAGAATAAATTAACGTGTACATGGAATTTTACTGTCATCCCAGAAAAAACGTTGGAGGATATTGAACTAGATGAGTTTGATGCACTTGCTATCCCTGGTGGATTTGAAGAAGCTGGCTTTTATGAGGATGCTTTCAGTACGCCATTTTTAAATGTAATTCAACATTTTCATGCCAAAAAGAAGCCAATTGCTACTATCTGTGTTGCATCATTAGCTCTAGGCAAAAGTGGAATTCTTAAAGGTAAAAAAGCCACGACTTACAATCATTCAACGAGTATCCGAAAAGAGCAGTTGAAGAATTTCGGTGCAGTTGTACAAAATGATTTAGTAGTTCAAGATGGTCATATTATTACCTCTTCAAATCCAGGTACAGCTTTTGATGTTGCGTTTTTATTACTCGAAAACCTAACGTCTAAAGAGAACGCAGACCATGTAAAGGATCTTATGGGATTTTAGATTGGTCTTCACTCAGTCAACGGTTTAGAGGAATGCTTGGGAAGATACTTGAAGACTGTAAGCTAAATGTACTTAAACTAATGATGCGCAAGCAATTACTACAATTCAAGGATTTAGTTAGAATACAAGGTTAAGACTTCTTGCGAGGTTGCAACACTTGAGTCGCTCAGGTCTATAAAAAAGTCCGATTGCCATTTTTGTGTTGCGACAGCTTGCTGACTAGTGGGCGTATCCCAACTAGGATAAACTCTAAATGCCATTTTTCCGTTTGTCCTAGTTGTTTTAAGAATGTTTTTGCTTGCGAGGATTGTTTTCGGTAAGATGAACTGTCCAAAATGATGTTCAGTAAAGACATTGATGACTACTAAATCAGGAGAAGAATCGTATGAAAAAGGCTGATTTTTATTGTTTTCATCTTTCTCCCAGAGTGCCACAAATTGACCTTTCTTCGTAGGAGTGATTTTGGCAACTCTAAAACGAACGGACTTAGCGCCTAACTGAAAGACTCCAGCTCCGTACTCCGAGTTTTGACATTCTTCTTGAACTTCTCTTATAGTGAAGTGATTTGGCCGGTACACGAGATTATTAACGTATGTAAAAGCCGTTTGAAAGTCATTCATTACAATCCCCCCATTAGTACCAATATTTATCGGATAAGAACGTTTGTTCTATTGTATAATAAGTCAAAGAAATTAGCAATGGAATGAAAAGAGGTTATCGCCATTCTAGGTATAAGCCACAAACGACTTTACAGGTAAAGGAGCGAACCCATGGAAACCGAAATCCTTACCATCTTTAACGAGCAGCAAACTCCGATAGGCACAGCAACGCGCGAAGAGGTTCATCGTCTTGGCCACTGGCATGAAACGTTTCATTGTTGGTTTGTTGCGAAAGAAAATGGACAAGACATGCTCTACTTGCAACTACGTAGTCCAATTAAGAAAGACTATTCCAACTTACTAGACATTACCGCAGCGGGACATTTGCTCTCAACTGAAAGTGTAGAAGACGGCGTGAGAGAGATTCAAGAAGAAACTGGAATCGTGGTCGCGTTTGAAGACTTGCATTCACTCGGTATTATCCCATACAGCATGAAGAAGCCTGACATGATTGATAATGAGCTGGCTCATGTGTTTGTTTATCACACGGAACACAAGTTAAATGATTTCCACGTGCAACCGGAAGAAGTGGCGGGAATTTACAAGATAGCGTTTCAAGATTTTGCGAAGTTATTGAATAGTGAAATCGAAGATATCCCGTGCCTAGGGTTTACGCTTACTGAATATGGCGAGAAGCTCATCCACGAGAAAATGATAAGCAAATCTGATTTAGTGCCACATCCCGATTCGTATTACGAGGCTGTAATTCATGGGATTAATGAGGAACTTTTGAAAGGAAGAGGGATATGTCATTAAAAGTAGGAGACATCATTAAATTCACTCGGACTTTTACAGTGAGAGACGTAGAATTATTCATAGAGATTTCAGGTGACGAAGGAATTCATCATGTGAGCCCGGACGAACAGGGAAGACGTGTAATACAAGGATTATTAACCGCAACGTTACCAACAAAAGTAGGGGGAGATCATAACGTATTGGCGCGTACGATGAATTTTGAGTTTTTTAGACCTGTATTTACAGGAGACACGATAAGCTGTGAAGTGAAAATTGAAAAATACGAAAGACAAGAGAGTGATAGAACAGCTATCACGGCATCCTTTACATGTAAAAATCAGAATGGAAAAGAAGTTTTGCAAGGGCTTTTTTCAGGGGTTATCCTGTAACCCCTGGATATGTTTCTACCAAGCCCGTGTGTCATACAAGTCAAAATTCATGTCCTCCACACAGAAACCCATAGCCCTCATGACTCATACGTTACTTTGCGTTTTCATCAGGTTGGTGAATTCCAAAGATATTCCCTTCCGTATCCAAATAATATCCCTGCCACGCCATACCTGGTAATGCATACTTGGGTAAAGCTACCATACCACCGTTCTGAAGTATCTTTTCCTCGCTCGCATCGTAATCACCAACACCAATCGTACACGCATATCCGTTTAGTGCTTGGTTGAGCTCGGGAGGTAAACTTTTACGTTTCATGAGAGCACCATTGATGCCCGGCCATTCCTCATCTCCAGTCACAACACCGAAGTAAGGGGAACCGGCGTAGTCACTCCAGTCTTCAAACTTCCATTCAAATACATCCCCGTAAAACTTCTTGGCACGATCCATATCATCCACATGAATTTCAAAATGAATTACTCTACCCATAATTGCCTCCTCATAAGTTGTGATTTGCAAAACAAATTCAGTACCAGACTACAAAAGTCTATTTGTTCAAATAATATAACATATCTTGATGGTACATTGCATTTGAAGGAAACAATACATTTGAATAAATTTCATACTAGAAGCGCAGCGATTTATCAGTGAAGTCATTCGCTAGTCATCAAATCATCCTACCCAAGTTACGCGTTGCCGTTTTTGAGTTGGATAAGCGAACTGGCATTATTAAGACTTTGTAAATCTTCGTAGGAATGCTATCTAACTAGCAAAAGTCATGATACCTTCAGGATAGAGAAGACTATCTTCTAAAATCGGGGAATTGGAATTAATGAAACGAACAATCAATAAAAGGAGGCTCCTATGAAGCCAGCGAACTCGAATCGAAGTATTAAAACATTATTGGAAATCTTAGTAGTGTCAACACGGCTTGGGTTGACATCATTTGGCGGACCCACTGCGCACTTGGGTTATTTCCATGAAGAATACGTCCGAAGAAGAAAGTGGATGGACGAAAAAAGTTATGCAGATCTCGTAGCATTATCGCAATTCCTTCCAGGGCCAGCGAGCAGCCAAGTCGGAATTGGAATCGGTGTGATGCGAGCAGGTGTCATTGGCGGTATCGTCTCGTTTCTTGGATTCACACTTCCTTCTGTAATTGCGCTCATCCTGTTTGCAGGATTACTTGCGACTACAGATATTGGAAATACAGGGTGGATCCACGGGCTGAAACTGGTCGCAGTGGCGGTCGTTGCCCATGCGATCATCGGAATGGCTAAAAACCTGACGCCTGACGTTACAAGGAAGACCATCGCACTTTTTGCACTCATCGGTACACTGCTGTGGCAATCCGCGTGGACTCAAGTCGGGGTTATTCTTATCGCTGCACTCGTGGGATTCTTGGTGTTCAAGAAGCACAAAGAATCGGAATCAGCAAAATCGAGTTTCCCCATCACGAAACGCGTTTCTGCAATTTGTCTACTCATATTTGGTGGACTGTTAGTTTTGTTACCTATCCTTCGAGAATTGACAGGGTCTGTCTGGATTGCCATGATAGATAGTTTCTATCGATCGGGATCACTCGTTTTTGGCGGTGGACATGTCGTACTGCCTTTACTTGAACAGGAATTTGTTCCAACTGGCTGGATCAGCGAAGAATCATTTTTAGCAGGATACGGAGCGACCCAAGCCGTCCCAGGACCGCTCTTTACATTTGCTGCCTACTTAGGCACTGTCATGAAAGGGTGGGTAGGCGGGTTCGTCGCAACGTTCGCTGTGTTTTTGCCCGCATTCCTGCTCATTCTAGGAGCACTCCCTTTTTGGGATCAGTTACGAAACAACCCGAAAGTTAAGGGGGCAATCATGGGCGTCAATGCAGCTGTGATAGGAATTCTAATCTCTGCATTCTATTTTCCGATTTGGTCCAGCTCCGTCTTACAAGCTACTGACTTTGCCTTAGTAGCTATATTGTTCAGCATGCTTGCGTATTGGAAACTGCCCCCTTGGATGGTTGTAGTCACGGGAGCTCTTGGCGGTGCGATATTGTCATTTGTGTGAATCCATAAAAACCGTCCCAATCATTGCATTTGGGACGGTTTTTTAGTTCCAATTTAATTGTGTAATACATAGGTGCAGAAGTGACTGTTACTCGCCCGCGCCGATTTTTGCAAACAGCTCCAACGTATCCGTTTTCTGTGCATGGTCGGGATGGCTGATATCTTCTAGTGGGGCTCCCATGACGATACTAATGTACTCCCCATTTCCAGCAGAGCCGAGCGTAGCCCAGCATTGTCCAGCTTCATACGTAGTCCCGGATTTCCCACCAAGAATCTCAAATCCGTCCTGTACTTCTGCACTTAAGGAAGAAAGGACAGTCGATGATAAAGTAATGCCTTGGGGATGATCTGCAGTCGATGTTGTTTGAAACGTCCCTTTTGTGAAAATCGCTCTGAAATTTTGGTTATCAAGAGCGTAATCTAGCAGCTTGGCCATATCAGAAGCAGTTGTATATTGCTTTGTATCATGTAGCCCCTCCGGATTCATAAAGCGGGTTCGGCTCATTCCGAGTTCGGCCGCCTTATCGTTCATAAGCTTCACAAACTGCTTCGTACTCCCTGCCACATGGATCGCCAAAGAGTTAGAGGCCTCTCCTCCGGAAGGTAAAATTGTGCCATACAGCAAATCGCGGTAAGTGACCTTCTCTCTGCCATAGAATCCCGCCATTGAAGCATTTTGCGCTACCATTTCCTGATACGTATCAGTATCGACCGGAGCACTTGCAGAGAGATCATCAATATGCTCAAGCGCGACGATTGTCGTCATCATTTTTGTGAGTGATGCTGGATACGCTTTCTCATTCGCATTTTTCTCATAAACCGCTTTCCCTGTAACCCGATCCAACATATAGATATACGGACTCACATAGTCATCGGTTTGATAACTGCCCGGTAACTTTTTATTAACCAGTCCGTTCCAACCTGTAACATTTATAGCGATAACTAGAACGACAATGAAAAGAACCAGACCTTTTAAAACTGTCCACAACTTCCTCATCTTGCATCTACCTTTCATCCCGCGGTGATCCCGCACATTTCTTTCTCTATGATGTTAAGTATAAGGGAGAACCATGAAGGAAAGCACAGTCAAATTATGAAGTTTTTCTTAAGACCATTCGAGTATGCCATTCAAGCACGAATCTGCTGATGTTCTGAGCAAGGTTCCCTCATAGGATTACGATCCAGGCGGACAATTGCTCTGGATGAAACTGAAGGAAATCGATACAAAGGATTCCGCAAAATTGTGCACGAAACTTTCTTCACACTCAAGCCGTAAACATAGTAACGCATTGCCAGGACGAGAAAAACGAGGGGGGAACGGAGATGAAAGAATTCATCATCAAGCAAAAAATGTTGAGCATGAGCGGACAGTTCAAAGTGAAAGATGCGGAGGGGAACGATGTCTACGAAGTGGAGGGCAGCTTCCTGAAAATCCCGAAAACGTACACCATCCAGGACCTCGAGGCGAACGAAGTCGCACAAATCATCAAAAAGTCATTCAGCTTCTTGCCGACGTTCTATGTGGAGGTACAGGGACAGGAAACCGTGACAATACAGAAGGAATTCTCTTTCCTGAAACCTAAGTATACAATTGATGCAGCAGGCATCGAAGTGCTCGGAACTTGGTGGGAAATGAGTTTTGACGTGCTGAAGAATGGGGAAGTGGCGGGCACGGTCGATAAGAAATGGTTCCAGTGGGGAGACAGCTACCAAGTGCAAATCTACAACGAGGAAATGGAGACACTTATCATAGCACTGGTCATCGCGATAGATTGTGTCAAAGCTGACCAGGCTGCCTCATCTTCAGCTGCCTTCTAAGGCGTATCAAAAAAGAGACCGCCAACTGTTTGCAACCAAATCCATCACAAAGAAGCAGCTATCCTGCAGGATAGCTGCTTCTTTTTTATAAATAAAAAACAAGTAGGTGAAACACAGGCGGTCTTAATCCGCCATTTACAACATTCAACCAACAGAAGCGAGATACTTTGTAACCTTCATTTGCACGGTTAAGTGCTTAGGCTATATAAATTAGATAAATTGAAAAAATAAGGTATAACAGAGGAGTAACGGTCAAGATTCTCGACAAGGAACACCGTCCAATAAAGAGTCTAGCAATCAGCTCATTTCTATCGTAAATTGATGATCGCTATGAAATTCAAAATCAATAACAATCGCTACATCGTGATCTGTGATTTAGCAAAGCAATCTCAATCCACAGTTGCTAATGAAGTCTAATTATTATATTGATTGTACAGTTCACTCGAATTGTTTAATGTTAAAGTAAGTGTTAGAATTATTAAGTAGCAGAAAAATCTGCGTAATTCAAGTAGTAACGAAAGGGAGAATAGCTATGAAGAAATTAGAAGGAAAAGTAGCGATTGTAACTGGAGGAGCATCAGGAATTGGACTAGGAACTGTGCTACGATTGGCAGAAGACGGGGCAGCTGTTGTGGTTGCTGATTTAAACGAAGAAGGAGCAAAAAAGGCTGCTGATGAAATCGTTCAAAACGGTGGTCAAGCTATACCGTTTAAAGTGGATGTTTCAAATGAGGAAGAAGTCAAAGCAATGGTTGAAAAGACAATCGAAGCGTTCGGAAGACTGGATATTCTACACAATAACGCAGCGTATTCACCAATTGCCGATAAAGGTGTTCCTGAAATGGACGTCGATATGTGGGATGCCGTAATGGCCATTAACCTACGCGGGCCGATGCTTGGATGCAAATACGCGATCCCTGAAATGAGAAAAGTAGGCGGCGGCTCAATCATCAATACAGCATCTGCAAACGGTAAAGTCGGCGATTACGAGCGTACAGCATACTCCGCTTCAAAAGCAGGCCTTATGTCGTTCACTCGTTCGGTTGCGACTCAACACGGTAAAGAAAGCATCCGTTGTAACACGGTCCTACCAGGTCTGATTGTAACACCAGCAACTCGCAGAAAGTTCTCTACTGAATTAATGGAGCTCATGGAAGAAGGAAACTTAACGCCATACGTAGGTGGCCCAGAAGATATAGCTGCGTTGGTATCATTCCTCGCATCTGAAGAGTCACGTTACATTACAGGACAAGAGATCAACTGTGATGGCGGCGTTCTTGTTCGTGCGGGTGCAGGGGCGATTATGAGATATATTCGTGAAAAAGAAAGCAAATAACTGATATCAGCTGTCCCAAAAGGTCATGACAAATGACTCTTTTGGGGCAGTTTTATTGTTTTCTAATGTTGAGAGTGTCCTGAAATCGGAGGATTGGTAGTTCTGTTACCTATCATCTGAGAACTGACAGAATCCGTCTGGGGCGTCATAGAAGAGTTCCATTTGCATAATGATTGGACACTGAACAAAGCCAAAGATAGTTGAATGGTGTTCTAGTGTATACTGTTACAAAATTAAAAAGAGAGCAAGAAATCGAAGTGATTTCCAGCTCTCGTTGCTTATTATTGATATTTTATTCAATTACTAGCAGACAATATAAAGTTACTGGTCGTTGTCCATTTAGCGGGACTCAATCGTCTGAACGGGAATCGTGCCCGGATCCTGTTCGGGTTCTGCCGCTGCTGAAGGTTTCTTAGACCAGATTGTTGCCAAAATCGGACCTGAAATGTTGTGCCAAATAGCTCCCCATACGCTTGGAAGAGCAGCCAAAGGACCAAAGTGTGCAGTTGCCAGTGCAACGCCGAGACCCGAATTCTGCATGCCAACTTCAATGGAGATAGCTCTTCGATCGGACTCATTCAATCCGAGCATCAAAGCAGTCAAATAGCCAAGCAACAAGCCAAAGCCGTTATGAAGGAAAACTGCAGCAAATACGACAAAACCGGAAGAGATGACATTGCCGGCATTGGCAGATGTGACCGCCGCTACAATGATTAGGATGGCCAAAACTGAAATAAGCGGAACAACAGAGACACTCTTCTCCACAGCTTTCGGGAAAAATCTTCTGATCAACAGACCCAATACAATCGGAACAATGATGACTTGAACGATTGACTTAAACATCGACATCGGGTCAACCGGCATCCACTGTCCCGCAAGCCATAACAGCAAAAGCGGCGTGACAACCGGCGCAAGCAGTGTAGAAAGGGAAGTCATCGCAACGGACAATGCCAAATTCCCTTTCGCCAAATAGACCATTACATTGGAAGAAGTCCCGCCTGGCACACAACCAAGGAGTACCAAACCAGCGGCCAATTCTGGCGGAAGCTTAAGCACATAAGCAATCGCGAACGCAACAAGCGGCATGATCAGAAACTGAGCAGCGACGCCCACAATTACGGGCAACGGTTTCGTAGCGATAATCTTGAAGTCCACCGCCTTCAACGTCAGCCCCATTCCAAACATGACAACGCCGAGTAAAATGGAAATGTAAGCTCCTAATCCTAGGAACGGTGTGGGAAATAGGAAGGCCATGAGTGCAGCGATGATGACCCATACTGCAAAATACTTTCCTGCAAATGAACTGATTGACTCCAAAACTTTCATTTTCGTTTACCCCCTCGAAATCCTCTGGACATCGTTCAAAGAAGCAGGCACTTGCTCTCGCTGAAACAGATAACCTACTCCCTTGCACTGATCCTCTTTTGCGGAAACTGATTCGACAAATACCAAAAACAAATACTTTATCAACCAAAACGATAAGTTTAATTATACACAATTATCAGAATGATACAATATATATTTCATATCGCATCCACGAAGAATATATATGAAGAAAAAAGTGGATGGACGAAAAAAAAGCTCTGCAGAACTTCTGGCATTATCTCTGCAGAGCTTGATATGATTATATGAATTACATAGGTGTTAGTTATCAAGTACTTCAATTAGATAGATTCTTTTTGCAAATCCCCCGTGCTTTTCGGATTTATTTGCGCGTAGCTCTTCTAGTTTTTCTAAACTTATTCCTTGAATATTAGCGGCAGTGTGTAACAGTTCTAACAGATCAGCCAATTCTTCTAATTTCTCATCGTTATTTTTCGCCTCAACGTACTCTGCTAGTTCCTCATGCATTTTTCTTTCTACTTCTTTAAGGTATTCCTCATTTGAGAGAATTTTTACGAGAGGATTCTTGCCGTTCTGATGAATGATTTCAGGTATAAGGTCTCTAACTAGTTTATTGTAAGTTGTCATAAGGCCCCTCTTCCAGTATTTTACCTTTAGTCTATCAAAGTTCTTGAATTTTTTATACGTCCACATTACCAATCTTATCTTGTCTATGTTTAATAGTTTTAGAGATCTTAAAAGTATATTGTTAGTGTCTTTTCAAAGTCGTGTTGTCTACTTATAAGATTTGATTTGCACGGAATATCTAAAGTGTTACTTCGTATGATAAACTATTCTTAAAATAGTCAATTCCTACGAAGAAGTCCCTACATTAAAAAAAGGGTCAAACCTGAACCCATTAGAGAATTGGGAGACGGATATAAAGCTTAAAGACGTATATACGAAATACAAATTATATTTTTATTGTATTTAAAAAAGAGAGGGGATGTGTACTATATGAATTCCCATTTACACGTCGCAGGTGCTGTTATACATAATGATGACGGAGAGATACTCTGTGCTCAACGATCTGAAAACATGACGCTCTCTGGATATTGGGAATTTCCGGGAGGAAAGATTGAAAAAGGAGAAACGCCTCAAGGTGCGCTTGTTCGTGAAATAAAGGAAGAGCTTTGTTGTGAAATTACTGTAGGTTCATTTGTTGAAAATACGATCTATGACTATGATTCCGTGTCAATTTGTTTAAAAACTTATTATGCTGAGATTCAGAATGGGACTGTAACCGCTCAAGAACATAGTGAACTTAAATGGGTTCCCTGGCATGATCTTCTTACATTACAATGGGCACCGGCAGACATACCAGCCGTTGAAAGGGTGATGCAGCAATGCAAGAAGGTATATATGAACAGATAATTAATGAGCAGATAAAATCTGAACTGCTAGAGCTTTCTCCTGAGTTATTTGCGGTCGAAACAGAAAAACTAGAGGAAGCAGAAGCAAGATCTTTGCTCTCAAGCTACATCTCGTCGGTGACTCGTATTGCGCTTTCTCATATTAGAGAGGGTAGTGATAAAGACGATGCTCTATTAAAACAAATACAAACCTGTAATGAAATCATAGACGTACTTCAGGAAAAACTGAACGATCAAGATTTTGCGAAGCTGAAAATAGAAGAACATGCAGAAATTCTAACATCGATTTATAAAACGATGAATACCACGCTCTCACTTAACAACAAAAAGGTTCAAAGGCCAGTTACTCCTTTATCTCAGAGCTCGTTATTTACTGGTTCTCATGCTGAACCGAATATGTTAGAAGAGCTAAAGAAAGAAATTGCAACTTCAGACGAAATTGAATGGCTGGTTTCGTTTATCAAATGGTCAGGGTTGCGTATTATTATAGAGGAACTTCGTAGTTTTACTGAACGTGGTGGCCAGCTAAGTATCATTACAACTTCTTATATGGAAGCAACTGATTTCAAAGCACTTCAAGAATTAAGTCAGTTACCAAATACAGAAATTCGTGTTTCATTAGACAAAGAAAGAACACGTTTACATGCCAAAGCCTATCTATTCAAACGTAAAACAGGGTTCAGCACTGCTTACATAGGCTCGTCCAATCTATCGAATCCTGCACTCACATCAGGACTTGAGTGGAACATAAAAGTGACCGAGAAAGATTCTTTCGACATCATTCGAAAGTTTGAAGCTACTTTTGATAGCTATTGGAATGATGAAGAGTTTAAAAGTTTGATGCCGGAGGATGAGAAAAACTGGGCACTTGTTCGCCAATCACTAATAAAAGATAAAGTTGTGGAGTCAAACGAGCACTACTTTTTAGATATACGACCTTATCATTATCAACAAGAGATTTTAGATGAGTTGGAAGCCGAACGAACAATTCATGGGAATATGAAAAACTTGGTGGTGGCGGCAACTGGTGTTGGAAAAACAGTGATTTCAGCGTTCGACTTCAAAAGGTTTCTTCAACAAAAGCCGAATGCCAAATTATTGTTCATTGCACATCGTGAAGAAATATTGCGACAAAGCATGTACACCTTCCGAGCGGTTCTAAAAGATGCTAATTTCGGTGAGATGTTCGTTGGTAGACATGAACCCTCTACTTTCGATCATCTGTTTATGAGTATTCAAAGCTGGAACAGTCGAAAAATGATTAATAAAACCACTAAAGATTTCTATGATTTCATCATTATAGATGAGTTTCACCATGCCACCGCCCTGAGTTATCGAACGCTATTGAGCTATTATAATCCGACGATATTATTGGGACTCACTGCCACTCCTGAAAGAATGGATAATGAAAATGTTCTTAGTTACTTTGATGATCGAATTGCTTCGGAAATGAGATTAACAGAAGCGATTGATAGAAAATTGTTGAGTCCATTTCATTATTTCTGTGTAACAGATAACGTTGACCTCACGGCTGTTAAATGGACTAGAAGAGGCTATGACCTAGATGCTCTTTCAACCATTTATACTTCTAACGACCGTCGAAGCGATCTAGTTATCCAGAGTATACGTAAATATGTTACTTCATTAAACGATACTAAGGCAATAGGCTTTTGTGTGTCAGTAGAACACGCAAAGTACATGTGCGGCTATTTTAATCAGAAGGGCATTCCCTCGATTGCATTACATGGAAAATCAACAGATGAAGAAAGAAGTAACGCAAAGAGAAAGTTAGAAAGTGGAGACGTTAAATTCATTTTTGTCGTCGACTTGTATAATGAAGGCATTGATATACCAGCTGTTAATACCGTTTTATTCCTAAGACCGACGGAAAGCTTGACTGTTTTCTTGCAGCAGTTAGGCCGTGGTTTACGTTTGGCTGACGATAAAGAATGTTTAACTGTTTTAGATTTTGTAGGACAAGCACATACCGATTATCCATTTGAGGAAAAGTTCCGTGCATTGATCGGGAGGACAAAACATTCTGTTCGATATTATATTGAAAATGGATTCTTTCACTTACCCAAAGGATCCGTGATTCAAATGGAGAAACAAGCGAAAGAATATATATTACGCAATGTAAAAGAAGTGAGAAACACGAAGCAAAATCTAGTTACAAGGATAAAATATTTTGAAGAGGACACCGGAGAAAAACTAACTTTATACAACTTTTTGCACTTTTATCATCTATCCCTTGCAGAATTTTATGGCAAAGGAAAAAATCGTACATTTTCAAGGTTGCAAGTGGATGCTGGATTATCGGAGGATTTTGAAAGCAAATATGAAGAACTATTTACTAAGCGCATTCATTCCTTGTTTCATATGGACTCCATTGAAATGATCATGTTTTTTAAAAAGTATTTAGAAAATGGATTTATTGAGACAGAGGAACAGCGTCTGATAATTGGTATGTTTTATTATTCATTCTTCAATGCTCCGCCAGGGAATTTAGGATTTGAATCCATGCATCATGGAATTCAACAGATAGTAGCAAATGATTCCTTGAAGCAAGAAATACTCCAGGTGATTGAGGTATGTCTAGCCAATATTAAATCAGTTGAAAAATCATCACCGTTTAATTTTATTTCACCACTTCGTGTGCATGCACAGTATACATCCGATCAAGTTTTAGCTGCATTTGGTTATTTTAGTGAAAAGGTGAAGCCTGCATTTCGTGAAGGTGTCAAATACTTTGAGGACAAGCAAACAGATATCTTTTTCATTACATTAAACAAAACAGATAAAGACTTTTCACCTTCAACCCTCTATGAAGATTATGCAATTAGCAACCGTTTATTCCATTGGCAATCGCAAAACAGAACCACTGACACGAGTCCAACGGGTATGCGCTATATCAAACAGAGAGAAAAAGGAAATAAAATTGCTTTGTTTGTCAGAGAGTATAGGCAGAAGGATGGATATACGGCACCTTTTACATTTTTAGGAACAGCTGATTATGTGAGCCATGAAGGCAATCAACCCATTAGTTTTGTTTGGCGTTTACATGAGGTTATGCCGGCAAGAATGACCGCGACGAATATGAGTGTGATATAGAATAAGTGACGGTTACTTTGCGGAACGTAATTCCTAGCAGGGTGAAAACTGTTTGAGTGTAGCTCCTATACTAAAGTGTATAGGGGCTATTTTTATTTTAGATGAGAATACTTGAGTGTTCTATTCGTTGTAGTAAGTGAGAACAGCTTTTATGGGGAGACAGCGATATGAAATCTACGGAGAAAAATTTTATTCGGCGGCTGAAGCGGCATCGAGAAGATGCAATCGAATATGTCATTGACACTTATATGCCTGTAGTCAAGGCGGTGGTCTACAAAGTGCTCGGCCCGACAGAAGCGGATCAAGATGAATGTATCAGTGATGTATTTCTTGCTGTGTGGGAACGTGCCGGTCAGTTCGAGGGAGATCCAGCAGAGTTCAAGAAGTGGATTTGCATGGTAGCGAAGTATAAAGCAATTGACGAATACCGCCGTGTGATGAAGCGTAAGGGACGCGAACACGAGATGGGGGACCTGTCTTTCATCCAGGATCATCAAGATAAGTTGCTTGAAAAAGAGGAGCAAGAAGAATTGTTGCTTGCGATGAGTCAGCTGAATGAAATGGACCGTGATATTTTCACGATGAAGTATTTTCTGGATATGTCCAACGGAGAAATTGCCGAATCTCTTCACGTCACGAAAGCATCTGTTGATAACCGGCTGTACCGCGGGAAAAAGAAATTGTCTGCTGTCCTGAAAAACGAATGGAAGGAAGAGTATGTATGAAATCACTTTTTGAACGGTTAAACGAGCTGAATACGGATGAGGAAATCGAGCCAATTGACGTACCAGATGAAGAAAAGCAAGCGATGAAGCAACGAATACGGAAGAAAATTAATCAACAGCGACGTGTGCCGAAAATCTGGCGCAATATAGCGGCTGCAGCTGTCATTGGAGTTGCTTCTGTGATGACTATTGGCTTCGGATTCCCAACGCTCGCCAGTCAGATACCGCTTGTCAGCAATATCTTTTCCATCTTCAATGAAGAACAGGACGGCTTCTATACAGAGTATGAAGAATTCGCGACAGACGTCAGCCAAGCACAGACAAGCAACGGCGTGACAATCATGATCGACCGAGCGGTGTATGACGGCAAGTCCGTGACACTTACGTACTCTGTTGAAACAGAGAAAGAACTTGGTCCGAACAGCGGGGTGAATACGATACTGGATGTTGAAGATGCATCCGGCTCCGGAGGAACTTCTACTGGGTTACAGAAGGTCGAGGACCATAAGTATGTCGGCATGGTCACTTCCACGCCTCATCTCAAATCGCCACAGGACACAGTAAAAGTGACATGGACTCCCCAAAGCATAGACAATATGGACACGATGGAAGAATTAAAAGGCGATTGGCATTTCCAGTTTACATTGGAGGCAATTACAGGTGACGGGCAGGATGTTACCCAGTCTGTTGCAGGGGAAGGGATTGAAGTCACAATCGATTCTATACGCTTTACGGACATTTCAACTGTGATTGAGTACAGTCAGACTGTAGAACAGTCCGTCACTGATCAATGGGAGTGGGTCACGTCCGATTTGTTGATTAAAGATGATCTAGGAAATGAATATCTGACCAACGGCAATGGTGGTTTCAGTGAGAATGGCCAAGATTACAAGTGGAGCACGACAATTAAAAAAATTGATGAACGGGCTTCTAAGTTAATCTTCACACCTGAAATTATATTGAGCGAAGGCAGCGGGAACGGGCATGAAAAATTGAAGCTTGACCCGATGGAGGTTAAGCTGGATAAATAACACGAAAAGAGATATGTCTGTTTTTTAGGACATGTCTCTTTTGGAATGCAGAAGCTTGTGCGTTGCACGATTCTGTATTGCAGAATAGGTGTAGGGTGCAACTATAGTTAATTTCACGAAGAAACAGTTCCTGATGAGGTGGCATCGTCAATAGCCAAAGGGAATTGTCACGAAAAAGATAGGGAATACTAATTACTATGCTCTCTATCCAGATTATGTGTGCATTTGTACGATTCACAGGCAGTGGGGGTGAAAATTGCAATCAATCGTAAATAACCGCTTTTGTGCCGTGAAATAAAGGATCGTCCTCTGTAATGATTGTTTGTTTATCCACTTGACTGTACTCCTCATACTCCAAATTTGTATGAATTAGTATAAGTCAGTGGCTATAGAAAGAACAGTTTATAAGTGATTTAGGGGATATGGTATAATGAAAGCAAGGGATGGTGCTGCCGAGAGACAATCGGGCAGACCCTAGTGAAGGTTACGAGTATGATATAGACGCTTTCCAATTCATTGGCAAGTGTTTTTTTATTGTTTGGTGTACAAATGTTGTGAGATGGGCTATTAAAGATGATGTCGGCAATCTACGGCCAAGATGTGTCCATGGAAAGGAGTAAACAAAATCATGCAATCTTTACAATCCTATATTGACCATCATTTCAAAGGGATTTTGCTAGCACCTTCGCTGTTCTATTCGTGGTCCCCTGCAATCCGTTACGAAATCTCGGATCCGACGATTTCAGTGAATGAGCCGGTCGTGTTACAGCTGAGGCAAGCATTCCATCGATCCATTACATTGTTTGACGAAGTGTTCCATGGACCGGATGAGATGTTGCTGATTACAGATGTCCATACGACTTTGTCGAATTCCTATCTTCGAAAGAGACCGTTAAATGTCTACTTGAAGTATGTCAAACAGCCTGATGTGTTAACTCGGTTACGGCATGAAGTTATCCCGGATCCCTTTGAAGAGGAAGAGGAGCAACGTGTTATTCATCGATTTTCCCTGCTTTGTAAAAAGGGGGACATCCGTTATCAGAAGCTGTTGCAGGCAATCTGTTATGAAGACTTTGCGCATCCTTCAACGATATTGAAAAGTAATCCCTCGAGCGGTGTTGAAGTGTATTTCATCAATGTTACTCGGAACCTAATTTATCACCTTTACGACGATCGAGGCTGTGATATTTTAGCTTCGGATAAAAATGATATTCGATTTTTGTATGAGACCTATAACGATTGGATTCTAGATTATGATCGGAAAGCAATTGATGAAACCTTTCATGATAAGGATAGATAACTGGGATCGCACCTTGTATGAGGAGCGGTCTTTTTGTTGTGCGCCAATATGGCGGATAGAACGGTCTATTTGTGTTTCTTGTCATTTTCATTATTGGTATAATAGGCTAACTCATTAATTCTATAATCCAGTGTTGCACGGAGACATACTTTTTTAATAGAAAGGGGACTACCAATGGGATTCCGATTTCAAAAACGCATTAAAATTGCACCAGGGGTTCGGTTGAACATTAGCAAAAGTGGAGTCAGTACATCCCTTGGTCCGCGCGGTGCGTCAGTAACTGTAGGGAAACGGGGTGTTCGAGCGAATGTCGGGATTCCAGGGACGGGCATCTCATACTCAGAGCAATTGACGTCCCAACGATCCAAACGTCCTCAGCGTTCTGCTTCTCAAGCTGCTCCAGCGACTAAACCCGCTTTTTCTGCGGAGGCTAAAGAAGTCGAGGCATACACAAGCTATGTCGATATGTTGCTCTCCATTCATTTTGAGACGGGGCAGCCTGTGGATTGGGGAACAATTCTCCAGGAAGACTTGGACCAACTTGCAGCACGTGGTCCAAATGCTGAGGTGGCGCGCCACAAGTTGGAGGTGTTCCAACCGACCTGGCTTGACCGGTTGTTCCGCAGAGAGGAAGCGAAACGGCGGGAACTGAGAGAGGAATTGAGCAAAGCGGTTGAGCAGGACAAGGTAGTGCTTTCTGAAAAACGGGCGCTGTCCGATCAGGCGACCAGGGTGCTTGCGGGGGATGAATCCACATGGCTGGAAGTATTACTTGCGCATCAGGCGTTCGATTCCATCGAGCAGTTCGGGAATACGGTCCATGCCCAATTCCGCAATGGCGAGTTGACGGTGTATGTAGAGATCGGCGAAGAGGAAGTCGTGCCTACAGAAGTGCTGTCGCTGACGACAAAAGGCAATTTGTCCCGAAAAAAAATGGGGAAAACCAACTACTATGCCCTATATCAGGATTATGTTTGCAGTTGCATCATAGGTGCGGCACGCAACGTGTTCGCAATTTTGCCAGCTGAGCAGGTGCTCATAAATGTCTATGATCGGAGCCAAGCGGACGAACCGCCGATCAAAGGTTGTATTGCGTCCGTGCGGATCAGACGGAACGAGTTGTCCGGAATGCTCTTTGAATTGCAGGACTCCTCAAGAACCGTAGAAACCTTTGAGCACCACATGAATCATTTGAAGACGAAGGGGTTTCGCTTGGTAGAGGAATTGGTGTGAAAGATGAGACAGTCATTTATTTGCTCGATTTAACAACTAACTTACAAGACAGGAAGGTGCAGAATGACTAAGCATAGAATTTTCACGACGAGTTTCTCAAGTGTTTATCCTCATTATGTTGCGAAGGCGGAAAAAAAAGGACGTACGAAAGAAGAAGTCGATGAAATTATTCGCTGGTTGACAGGCTATCAACAAGAAGAGCTGGAAGCCCAAATAGAAAAAAAGACCGATTTTGAGACTTTCTTTTCGGAAGCTCCACAAATGAATATTGGACGTACATTGATTAAAGGCGTGATCTGCGGCATCCGGGTGGAAGACATTGAAGAACCGTTGATGCAGGAAATCCGTTATTTGGATAAGCTAATCGATGAATTAGCAAAAGGCAAAGCGATGGAGAAGATTTTGAGGAGTGTCTGATTAAGCTCTTGTTTTGTACCAGTGTAGTGTGAATGAACGCACAACCACGTCGCTGATCCGAAATGAAAAAAAGTTAACAGTTTTATCTGTCTTTTCAGTCGACTGTGTTCAGCTTTTATTGTAAGCTTGAATCACTGAGAACTAAACGGACAGAGGGGGAATTGAGATGGCGGAGGTAAGTAAACAAGCAGAGGGATTTCAGCAAAAGCTAAAGGGAATGGGGAGCGATCGAAAGGTGAAAGAGCTGCCGGACAGTGCCCGGACGGCACAAGAAGCAGCCGATGCGATTGGCTGTGAGATCGCGCAGATTGCAAAATCGATCATTTTTAAATTACAACAATCTGGAGAACCGCTTTTGGTGATTGCTAGTGGTGTCAATCGGATTGACGAGCAGAAAATTGAGCAGCTGGCAGGAGATGCGCCAGGTAAGGCAGATGCAAAATTTGTTCGTGCGCACACAGGCTATGTAATCGGCGGAGTTCCTCCTATGGGACATGCCGAGCCAATTCGTACACTGATTGACGAAGACCTTTTGCAGTATGATACGATCTGGGCGGCCGCCGGGCATCCGAAAGCTGTTTTTGAACTGACGCCTGAGGAGTTAACGCAACTCACCCAAGCAAATGTTGTCCAAGTGTGTTGAAGGAGGTCAGGTTGCCTGTGCGACGATTTCAATCGTTCCTTTCACATGTTTTTTGCTGACACCTAGTAGTAATAATTCAACTCAATTAGGGAAGACTATCCTCTGTATCATGATCTATGAATGAAGGAGGATGTCTGATGGCGAAAAACTATCCGAAACCGAATGATCCTGCGGATAATGTAGAGCGGTTGAAAAAAACTATTGGTAATATGGAAGCAGCCGAGGAAGCGATGTATTTTGCGGAAGGCAAAGAGCGTGCTCAAATTAAAGAGAAAAATGAACGACGTGCAGAAAGCATTGGAGATTTGAAGGATGAAATTGCAGCAGAAAACAAATCCCGGTATAAGAAGTATTGACGCTTCATTTACACAAGTGACCTATAGGTTTAATTGAACAGAGTCTAATCCCGTTGCGATCTGTGCTGCGGGATTTTTGTATGTGCTGACAAGAACTGTGTAGGTTGTCTGTCCAACGCACAACTCAATCTCAATTCGAAATAGTGTCCGGATTGTTCAGCATTGCCTTGGTACTTTCATAATTTAGTTTGCTTAATCGATCTTAGGAGTTGCATATTTCTCAAATCCATATTATATTAGTTGTCGAAGCAATCATTGATGTGTCAAACATTGTTTTGTCAATTAATATAAAATGAGAAGAGGAGCTTTTTCACCATGCAAAAACATCAAAAAACGAATGATTTCAATGAAATATTATCTGGTCGTCGTTCCATTAAAGAATATGATCCTACGGTTAAAATCAGTCATGAAGAAATGAGTGAAATCATCACTCAAGCTTCAAAAGCCCCATCGTCAATTAATATGCAACCTTGGAGATTTCTTGTGATAGACAGTGAGGAAGGAAAAGCAAAGCTCGCCCCTCTTTCCCGATTCAACAAGGACAAGGTCATGAGCTCATCCGCCGTAATCGCTGTATTCGCAGACTTAAATAATTTTGACTATGCTGAAGAAATTTACGGCAAAGCTGTTGAACTTGGATATATGCCTCAGGAAGTTAAAGAATTTCAATTGAATGCTTTTAAACCGATTTATGAAAAGATGTCCGATGAAGAAATGAAAGATACTATTATGCTGGATGCTGGTCTTGTCTCAATGCAACTTATGCTAGTAGCCCGTGCTTACGGATATGATACGAATCCTATCGGTGGTTATGAAAAAGACCAGATTGCTGAGACCTTTGATCTGGAGAAAGAACGTTATATGCCAGTTATGCTAATCACCATCGGTAAAGCCATCAATGAAGGTTTTCAATCGTATCGTCTGCCAGTCGAAACAACTACACACTGTAGATAAGATAGCATCTATTGAATTTAACTCGGTATGTTTTATTGAGTTTTATAATAATTAAATTGGGGTTAGTGATCATTTTGGTTGTATGTTAGATAATTTTGTATTATATTTATTGATAGGTCAATTATTGATGAGTCAATTAACTGGAGATACTCTTATATGTTGACCTCATAAATTATTTGGGAGGTCAATTATGAGATGTTCACTATCAAATCAGGAACAAATCTTACGTCTGCTTAATGGACTTAATAATCAAATTAGCCCTAAATTTGAAAGGTGTACAGGCATTAGCGCATCACGCTATGAATTGCTACACCAGCTTTATGAAACCGAAGAAATTAATCAATCCACCCTACAAAAAGCTGTTAATATCGATAGTGGTGCCATTACTCGTCATCTAAAACAACTTGAGGCAAATGGCATGGTGACAAGACGAAGAAACCCTAGCGATAATCGAGTGATATTTGTTCGCCTTACCGAGGAAGGACGTAAACAAATTGTCGGTTACAAGAAAGAAAAGATTAGTTTTGTAAATCAAATGCTTCATGATTTTAACCCGGAAGAATTAGAATCCTTATCAGATATGCTTAATCGCATGCAAAACAATATCGTTAACTACTAAAAGTAATGAAAAAGAACTGGCTCTTATTATGCATAAGCTTCTAGTTCTATAAATCTAATATAAAGGATGGATAACTATGATTATTATTCACGCAAACCTTCAAGTAAAACCGGATCAAGAACAAGCATTCTTGGAAGAAGTCGAAACACTTCTTTCAGCATCAAGAGCTGAAGAAGGTAACAGTAGCTATGATTTGTTGAAATCGACTGAACAAGATTACCATTATACAATGGTTGAAATTTGGAACGATATCGAAGCTACTACAACCCATAATACAAGTGAGCATTTCACTGCTTTTGTTCAAAAAGCGCAAACTTACTTGGCTGCACCAATGGACCTTAAAGTATTTAGTGGAGAACCTGTAAAAGCATAATTTCTATTATAAATAGCAAACATCCCAAGGAGTTCATTCTTGGGTTTTTGCTTATGCACATTTACATCCACAAGTAATAACATAGGTATTAAAATCTAATGACTAGGCTATTGAGATTGGTTCGTGTTTCAAGTACCGCGCGATCGGTTTTATTCACGGTGTTCCAATGTGTCCTGATGAAATCGACATCGACATCGACTCTCTATATAGAGTTGATAGGGCAAAAAATTGGAGAGGCGTCCGTTATAATTTTTTTCGGCCGCAAGTTTAATTGAACAAAGCTAATCCCGTTGCGACCTATGCTGCGGGTTTTTTGTATGTGCTGACAAGAATGGAGCTAACTATGCTAAACTATCAGAATAATATGTGGTGAATTTATTCGTTTTAGTAGATTTTAATATCCATTGATAACTAGCCAATTCCAAATAGAAAGGAAGAGCGTTATGGAGCCCAAAAGGAAAGTGGAGGTACTTCCTTACTCGTCAATATGGCGAACTGCATTTCAAAAAGAAGCGGCTACATTACGAATGATTTTTGGTTCGGAGCTACTAGAAGTGCATCATATCGGCAGTACAGCAGTGGTTGGATTGTCTGCTAAGCCTGTAATTGACCTATTACTCGTTGTTCGCTCGATTTCACGTGTAGATGAATGGAATGAAGCGATGCGTGGAATTGGGTATGAAGCTAAAGGTGAAAACGGTATTGCAGGAAGATGTTACTTTCAAAAGGGTGGCAATGCGAGGAGTCATCACGTTCACGTCTTTGAAGAAGGAAGTTCTACCATTGCTCGTCATCTTTTGTTTCGAGATTATTTAAGGGTACATCCTGCTCGTGCGTTGGAATATGGAGAGTTGAAAACACGATTAGCAGGACAATTTCCGTATGATATCGAGAAGTATATAGAAGGGAAATCAGATGTAATCCGACGAATTGAGTGTGATGCTGCTCAGTGGTCCCGTGAATGTTAGGTTTTACTAGAAGTGGATGTTGTATTAGCCAGATTCTATTTAGAAAGTGCACTTGTTTATTATGTAACGCAGAACGATTATGCCCTTCTACTGAGTCGAGTGATGTATCAAAAAGCTTTAGTGTAATTTAATTGAAACAATACTAGTGAATAATACATACGTAAAAAGCAATTAGGATAGCGGAATCTCAATAGAAAATTCGATACAAAGTTATACCGAAGCTAGATTGGATGGTTCCTTCAGCGGAATATTTGCTATCTTAAGATAAAGAGAGTCTTTACTTTTTACGGAAAAAGGGGAATGGAAAATGAGAGTGTTAGATGAGACTATACAAAAAATTGGAAAGTTGGATGAGGAGATCATGGAAAGGGCAAGGAAACGGGTAGACAGTTTGATCAAGCCTCCCACTAGCTTAGGAAGACTCGAGGAGATTGCCGTACAATTAGCAGGCATCACTAAAGAACTTACCCCTTCAGTCGATCAGAAAGCGATTATAACGATGGCTGCTGATCATGGTGTATACGATGAGGGCATTTCAAGTAATCCTCAAGAGATCACGTTCGCCCAAACTCTACTCTTTCAAAAAGGTTTGACAGGGGTGTGTGCAATAGGTAGGGTTTCAGGGGCGAAAATTATAGCAGTAGATATTGGAATTAAAGGGGAACTCCCTGAAGTTGCAGGCGTGGTCAAAAGGAAAATTAAACATGGAACAGATAATATGGTGAAAGGTCCTGCAATGACTAGAGAGGAAGCGATCCAATCGATCGAGGTTGGCATAGAGATGGCCAATCAGGAAGCGAGAAATGGAATCCGTTTGATTGGAACAGGCGAGATGGGGATTGGCAACACCACTCCGAGTACGGCTATTTTGTCTGTTTTAAAAAATTGCGATCCGTTAGAAATTACCGGAAAAGGGGCAGGTGTGGGACCAGGAGGAATTGAGCACAAAGCAGCGGTCATTAGGAAAGCCATTACGAAAAATAAGCCAAATCCGAATGATGGAATCGATGTTCTGGCAAAGGTTGGCGGGTTGGAAATCGGTGGCATGGCAGGTGTGATGCTGGGGGCAGCAGCGAATCGGATACCTGTCGTGATAGATGGTTATATTTCAACAGTGGCGGCCTTGATTGCAGTGTCTATTGAACCTAACGCCAAGCAATATTTCATAGCCTCCCATGCATCTGCAGAACTAGGTGGGCGACTGGCAAGCGAGCTATTAGGAATTGAACCGATGTTAACAATGGATATGTGTCTGGGGGAAGGTTCTGGAGCAGCTTTAGCCTTCCCGATTATTGAGGCGGCTGTTAGCATGATGAAACATATGGCAACTTTTGCGGAAGTGGGCATGGAAATTTAGTTTCTATCTTTCGTTCATAACCGATATTGTCCACATTAGGACGTAGAGAAGCCTATATTTGAAAATAGATAGGAAAGAAATGGAATTAGGATGAATCCATAACGGTGAAGTTTCTATTGTTATATAGCCGATTTCTATTTAATAGTTTGACGAACTTGTCTTCAGTACGTGACTTCATTTCAAATCTTATATTATTGCTAGTAAAGGATTGCGCTGGAATATGAGGATGACTTTTGGGGATTTTAAGATGAGTTTCAGTCAGATTATGTTGAATGTCTGTGACATGGTGCAGTCCTGTCATATTGAAAAGGAGAAAAAATGATGAACTATGACATCCGACACGTAAGTAAAGGAAATAGAAGAGAGATGTTAGCCTTACGTGTTGCAAAAAATCAGCGGGCCTTTATCGAAACTATAGAAGAATGCTTAGCGGAGGCCGAGCAATGGAAGGAATTTCGGCCAGTCGGTTTGTATGTCGATAACGTGCCTGTTGGCTTTGCGATGTATGGCTCCTTGAAGGATAGCCAGGGAGGCCACAATCTTTGGATAGATCGAATGCTAATTGATGAGCAGTTTCAAAGTAGGGGATTTGGCCGTATGTTTATGGAGCTGCTAATTGAACGGGTGCTGAAGGAATATGGAGAGCAACCGATTCACTTGAGTGTTTACAAAGAGAATCGAGGTGCAGTTCACTTGTATGAAACACTCGGTTTCGTATTCATCGGTGAATATGATACAGCTGGTGAAGAGATTATGCGGAAGGGGTAGTAATGAGAGCTGGGATAGAATTTCTTACTGAACCGTTAATGGAACGAAGAGAGAAGGGGAGCTATGAGATCCATCTATCTACTCGTAATCATAGGCTTGGTGTCCGTATTAACTGCCTGCCAATCAAAAGAAGCAGAGCAATTCATCAAGCAGGAAAGCACAGTGGAAGAAGCACAGCAACTAGTCGAGGAAGCGATGCGAGATAAGGGGCTGACCGTGTCAGTAGGAAAAGTGCAGTATGACAATATCGGAAAGTCTATAGATACAAGCAGAGTTGTGGTCGATTATGAAACGAAGCATGATCCCGTTTACAAAGGACGCGCGTTTTTACATGTGGATGAGGAAGCGAAGCCTAGAAGGTTTGCCGGTGTGGATCATTTAGGCTTGGAGCGCACGGAAGGTCTTATGACACTCGGCGATGTTTTAATGGAGAGAATCTCAAACGCAGCCCATCAATCTTCAGTACCTAAAGTGGACAAAGTCATGAAGGAAATCCCTGGATTGAGCTGGGAAGAAAGCGAAAAGATTGTCTTTAACCAAGTAGGTTATGATCAGGAAATGTTTCCTGAACTCTTACGTTTGTACGGAGAAAATCGACTGGAAAATCCATCAGAAGGGGAAGCAAAAGAATGGATGGAACAGTTTAAGGGGCGTTCAGATAATGACGAATCTGAAATGTGGTTACCTTTTGAATACTCTGGTGAAATGACGAATGCTCAGTTCGAAACAATTTTGGAGCAATTTAGCGGTCTTGAAGATTTATGGGAAGGACCGCTATACGTTCGTATTACGGCAGATCGATTCGATAAGTCCGAGGACCCCATCTACAATAAGTATTCAAATGGAATGGGATCGAATGTGTTCATTGGGGGATTTGAGTGATGATTTGCATGCTAGCGCGCTACATGCAAGCACCAAAACTCAGGAGGGGAACTCCATCAAAAACACGTGGATAAATACAATTAAAAGCAACCTTCCTACGCTGGAAAAAGGCGCGGGAAGGTTGCTTGTTTTTCTCATAAAGATGCACAGAAAGGAGCCGAAGTTTGTTTATTGGCGGATGCAGTTCTCAAGTAACTTCTGAAAGAAGAAAGTTTCACGAACCACCTTAACGTAGCTAAATTGAATCACAAAGCTCCATTTATATGAATCAACCTCGTTAATTCAACAGTGTTGGGACTGTGCGGTATCCCGTGATACTTAGGATTTAAGCTCCCAACACTAAGGTGGCCAACATATATACGGATGATACGATGGTGATAATTGCAATCAGTAATTTTAACTGTGGTATTGGAACTTTGTTTGCAATACGTGTGCCTGTCAAGATACCGATAACGGTGCCAAGCAAGCTGGCAACAATTAGTATGGCGGTTGAGTCCAAGTTGGCACGGGAGAAGTATCCAGCCATGGAAGGGATAGCGATAATGACAGAGTTCAGAAGACCCACGCCGACCGCCACTCTAATATTGACTCCAAGACTTGCTAGCAACGGGACTAATAATATCGGTCCGCCAGCTCCCGTCAGAGCACAAATGACTGCTGTCAAAAAACCAAGCAGCATTACGAAAAGGCGATGATCTAACAGAGATGAACGTTTTTGTTCAGCCTCGCCTTTGTTTTTCTTTAACAGAATAGATAATCCCGCCAGTAAAACGAACAGATAGAGGAAGAGCTTTACTAGGAAATCGGAAGTTAGGACATTGATTTGAACACCCAAAAAAGCTCCAGGAAGGCTTCCGATACTTAAAAATAGGGCAAGTTTCAAATCCATTTGTTTCATCTTCCAATAAGAGTAGGATCCGAGTACACCCGAAACGGCAAACGCCAAAAAACTTAGCGCAAGAGAGTCATGTACAGGCATGTGTAAAAAACCAACGTAAATTAGTGGCAATAGGAAACCGGCAATCCCGGATATCCCTAAAAAGACGCCAATCACCAAGTTGGCCAGTAAGACGATACAAAAAAGAAAAATGGACATAAGTTAAACCTCGATTATTCTTACCCCTAGTAAAGGACTGAAAGCACCTGTGCACCGCACAACTCAGACACTAATGGGAATTATTTTCAATCTTTGTGGTGCACAGGTAATGTCTGGTCTAAAAAAAGACTACTTAGTACGATATATGAGCTGCACAACGCCTGAGGAAAATACATTTGTATCCATTAGTTGTAAAGGTAATCGTTGCGTAAGATCTTCGAACAATGGTTTTCCTTCTCCCAGCGCAATCGGGTGTATAGATAATCTGAATTCGTCAACGAGCCCCTGGTCTATGAATGTTGAAATTAGACCAGCTCCGCCATACAGCCATATGTCTTTACCTGGCTGAGCTTTTAACTCGCTGATTACTTCAGAGATGTTTTCGTTTATAAGAATAACTCCCTGTTCGATTTCGTTTTTTGTTGTGGAAAATACATACTTTTTCTTAGCGTGTATCAAATCCCATAGTTCGCTTTCTTCCTGATTTTGAGGTTGATAGTGTCCCCACAAATCATAGCTTTTCCTGCCGTAAAGAATCGTGTCGATCTGATTCAAAAATCATTGAACTCCATTTCAGCATCCATGATGCACCAATCAGTTTCGCCATTCTTTCCTTCAATAAATCCATCTAGTGTGACGGCTAAGTCTAAAATGACTTTTCGCTGCTTTTTAAAATTCTGCATTGTGTATTCTCCTCTATAGATAATCGATAGTAGTGATTTGCTGTGAAAATTGAGCTCACTCCCTGTAAATTACACATAGAGTAGGACTAGTTACAATTAATCATAAATGACTGCTTTCCCTTGTTCACGCAATGTGTTCAAGGCTGTCAGCATCCGGCTGATCTCTTCATCGGAATGGCGTTCCCATTTACCCAGTACTGCTATTATTTTCAACGGGGATTTAGAGCGGTATGAACGTGTTGGATTGCCGGGGAATCGTTTGTCCGTCACGTTTGGGTCATCTTCAAAGGCACCTGTTGGTTCGACAACGTAAATTCGTTCCTGGGATCCGGACGTGGCCAATTCAGCACCCCATTTGGCGGCATCCAAGGTTGCGGTGAAGTAGATATGGTTGGATTTTTTGTCTTGGTAATTCGAGAGGTGCTGCGGCTTCAAGAAGTCCCCGATTTGCAGTTCTGCTTTCGTGCCATGAAAGAAAGGGCCCTTCTCCTGTAACGTAGTTTTGTTGTCCATTCAACTACACTCCCTCTATTGCAGATTTGTATGTATCAGTATAGGGCAGTAGGTATTAGAATAACAGTCTATAAGTGATTTTTCGGTTGTGGTATAATGGAAGCAAAGGGGGGCTCTCTGACTGCAAAGGAGCTTTCCCTATGCAATATTCGTGTATGATTAAGACACTTTCCGATTTATTGGAAAGTGTTTTTTATGGTACTGCATTATTCGAAATCAGATGATAAGATTGAGAAGGAAATAGTTCTCAAACAATGATTTTATTCAGGTTGATTGCCCAGTAGCATAACAAGTGAAGAAAAACGTTGTGAGAAACTATCAGAGATCGGGGATGTAGCATGACAATAAGAAGTTTATGGGTAGCTGTGATCACTTTCAGTGTTCTGGAATTGGTTGCAATTCCAGTGTTATTGGTAGTTCCAAATAAGCTCTATCAAGCTGTAGATGGCGTCTTAATCATTGCTTTCATCGTATATCCGCTATTTTATCTGCTCTCCCTTTTAATGTTGAAAAAGGGAACTAAAAAAATGGGGACAGTCATTTTGCTCATTCCATTGCTCCTATACACCCCTATCTTGATGGTTCTCCAGGAACTGATTCGATAATCCGCTATTCATGTCGTTTATAAGGGCATATAACTTATTAGTGAGGTGTAAATATGCAAAATGTGATTCCGGCGTTCCGTATTACAGACTATACAAAAAGTATCTCGTTTTACGTAGACGATATGGGTTTTAAAATCGACTGGGTGCATCAATTTGAACCCGGGTTTCCTATATTTGTCCAGATTACTAAGGATGAAATGACAATGTATTTAACTGAACATACTGGAGACTGCCAAATTGGTGGATTAATTCACTTATTTGTTCCTAATGTTGACAACTGGTACAACGAATTAAAAAGTAAAAAGGATATATGCATTACTAGCCCTCCAAATGAGGATCTTGAAGGCCTCCGTATGATGACAGTGGTAGATCCTGATGGAAATCAATTACGCATATGTACTCGTTTATAAACCCATCTGAACTAGTAATCTCATCCATTATTCAGAATGGTTATCTAATAAATAGGCGGACCCAACAAGTCATATTTCGTGACTTGTTGGGTCCGCCTTTGTTTACATCTTCTTATTCACCGCAAAGCTCTTCTGCGATATTTACAAAGTAATTTACCCCATACTGCAAAGCAGTCTCCTCAATCTTGAATTTCGGATGATGAAGGGGATAGGCTTTGCCAAAGTCTTCGTTATGAACACCGATGAATTGCATGGAGGCAGGAACTACTTCTGAATATGCAGCAAAGTCCTCAGCGCCAAACATCGGCTCTGGCAAATCGATCACGTTCTCTTCTCCGACTAATTTAGCTGCGGCACGACGTGTGATTTCCGTTGCTTCTGAGTCGTTATGAACTGCGGAACATCCGAGATCCCATTTGATTTCAGCGGTTGCACCATGTGTGTTTGCGATTCCGTTTACCACTTGGTCTAAGTATTCTCGAGCTTGTACTCGAACGACTGCATCGTGTGAACGAATCGTTCCACCGAATGATGCACTTTCTTCAATGACATTCAACGAGTTTCCACAATTGAACTTTGTCACAGTGATGACAGGAGCCTGCAAGATCGGCAATTTACGAGAGACGATCAGCTGAATATTCGTGACAATCTCTGCCCCGATAATGAGTGGATCAATAGCGAGTTCAGGAGTAGAGGCATGACCACCACGTCCGATAATTTTCACTTCAAAGTCATCTCCCGCTGCATTCATCTTACCCGCACGCATCGAGAACTTACCTGCATTTTCATAAGGATAGACATGCAAGGCAAAGACATAATCGACGCCTTCCATGACGCCATGCTCGACTAGTTCTTGAGCTCCGCCTGGTGTTACTTCTTCTGCATGCTGGAAGATGAAACGGATTTCTCCGCTGAATTCATCGCGTCTTTCCGACAACACTTTCGCCGCGCCCATCAGCATAGAAGCATGGGCATCATGACCACAAGCGTGCATCACTCCTGGTGTTTTGGATTGGAAGTCGATATCTGCCTCTTCATGGATAGGTAACGCATCGATATCTGCACGGAAAGCGATTGTGCGAGATGTTTCAGCAGAAGGTTTTCCACCTTTCAATACGGCATAGACACTCGTTTTTGTCGGTCTCGTCACCGTGAGTCCTGGAAACCCGGAAACTGTCTTATAGATATAGTCCGAAGTTTTATACTCGTGATGGGATAGTTCTGCATTTTCATGTAAATGGTGTCTCCATGAAATAACTTCTTTTTGCAATGCGTCTAGATTCAAAACCAATTGTAAAACCTCCCAATTATTTTAAAATGGTCCGTAGTTAGTGGCTTGTGCAATGATGAGGAAAATAATTGTAATCCCGACTTGAATAAGTACATATGGGAATACCCATTTGACCCATTGAGTGAACGGAATTCCAGCAATAGCGAGTCCTGCTAATAAAACTCCGCTCGTTGGAATAATGGTATTTGAGATTCCATCCCCCATCTGGAAAGCAAATACTGCAGTTTGTCTTGTAACGCCGATCAGGTCAGCGAGTGGTGTCATCAGTGGCATCGTTAGAGCTGCTTGACCGCTTCCAGAAGGGACGATGAAGTTGATGACTAACTGCATAAAGAACATTCCGATCGCATTGATAGATGCAGGCAATTGACCAACTAATCCAGCTGAAAAATACAAAATCGTATCCAGTAAGCCACCGTCTTTCGTAACGACCAGAATCGTTTGAGCGATCCCGATAATTAAGGCCCCAGCGACCATTTCTCGTGCTCCTGATACGAAACCATCTGCCATCTTATTCATAGATAACTTTCCGATAATCCCCATAATAATCGCACTGAAAAGGAAGATACCACCGATTTCACTAATGTACCATCCGAATTTAATGACACCTACGACTAACGCGATGAAGTTCGCAAGTAGGACAAGTAAGGCAAGTAAATGTCTTTTACTCATTTTAAAGTCCATATCGATGGCTACTTGATCTTTCGGATCGAACTTGCCATATATGCCTGCTGCAGGATTTTTCTTAACTTTCATAGCATGTCTATAGATGTAGACAACTGTTAGTAGATAGAACACAATGAAAATCGCAATGCGTAATCCCATTCCCGAATAGATCGGGAGTTCAGCAATGCTTTGTGCAACAGCAACGTTAAATGGATTCGTGATGCCTGTTACAAATCCGGTAGCCATCGTACCGAGCATCACAATTGCGAAGCCAGTTAATGCATCCATCCGCAGCGCCATCGTCATCGGAACGATAATGGCAATATAGACGAGTGTATCTTCAGCCGAGCCAATTAACGTACCAAGTAACGCGAAAATTAGAACCAATAATGGAATGAGGACGATTTCACGTTTCCCGAATCGTGCTGCGACTACCTTGATGAATGAATCAATCGCCCCTGTTGCTTGCATAATTCCAAGTGCACCACCAAAGAGGAACACAAACAAAATAATATGCGAGCCTTCCATTAAACCTAAATGCACACTATTAAACATTTGAAGGAGTCCAACTGGTGTTCTATCGACAAATTCAAATGAGTTCGCATCCACAAGTGTTCGACCATCTTGTTCAATTCGATCATAATGGCCAGCAGGCACGATATATGTGAGTACGGTCATAATTACAATGACAATGAACATGAGCGCAAATGCATTAATCCCTTTCGCTGGTGTTTCCTGTTCTTGATGGTTCAAGTAGTCTTTTGTTGGCTTTGTCATAATATCCCCCCCAGGATAACGAGTATGGAAAATGAAGTGAACCTATTTTATTATCAATTTTTTAAGATAACAGGTAGTACTTGAATTGCATGTACTCTATTAAAGTGTCGTTATTTAGAGAACGGCATCTAACGCACTTCCTTCATTCATATACTGTCTTTTTGTGGAAGCGCTTCCACGTGTGATTAGACAAATTCGTGGGGCTAATGCCACCACGTTACAGACAAGAAAATCCTATACTATCTCTAAAACTCCGATCATCTTTGATTTCCTCTAGTTGGACTCAAAGTGTATTGAATTTTGATGCCCCTTGTTTAGTGCTCTACAAAAACGCAAGTCCACTGTGTATACATCTACGAGCAATAATTTACCTCAACTCCTTTTTCCGTACAGCGGAAACTGTTTCCGATGAAAGGAAATTTGTTATATAGAATATATGCTGAATCTAGTGCGCTGTCAATATATTTCGAAAAATTAATCATTATTTATTCTACTGACGATTGAAAATATATAGAGACTCTTCAAATTCAAGTAGGGGAAAGGATATAGGATTTCATATAATAGAGATTTTCTAGTGGTTCTCAATGTGTTATAAAACAGGTAAGGACTGTAAAAATGGTCATTATACAAGATCGTTTTTATCACCTTAACTTCAGCTTTTGTTCAGTACCCATCCTGACTCGCGGTTGTAAATGATCTAAGAGTTTTATAGTTATCTTAAAAGATGAGGATGAATTGATGTGAAGGTTTATTACATGAAAATTGAATCTTTAAAGGATACGAATCGTATAAAATCGTAAGAAGTCTTGACGGATTATGAGTACTCGATGGAAAGGGGACCAAGCCAATGGGATTTAAACCAAAAATAGATAAGGAGTTTCTTTTGTTCATCGGTAGTTGCATGTTGGTAATCGGCATTGCGACATGGTGGCCACTGTTTCTAGAAGGGGGAACCGATTGGCCAGTTATTTTGACACTTGCCGTTGTGTTTCTGTTCAGTGTTGGTGTAATTGCATGGTGCAGTTTTGCTGTTCGCTATGTTTTTCATCCCGATTATTTGTTGGTACAAGGTGGACCATTCCGAAGTAAAATTCCTTATGAAACCATTACGACTGTAGGAACTACCCGTGATATCTATACAGGCTACAGGTTGCTGTCTTCTGTAGATGCTCTTGAATTGTTTTACACACATGCGTTACTCGGCAGTGTGAAAATTTCACCGCGAGACAAAGATGCATTTTTACAAGAACTTCTAGCTCGTAATCCAAGAGTAAAGGTATTGGAAACCAATAAATGAGGGAGAAACAAAGGGGTTCGGCATATGCCTGAGCTCTTTTTGTTTTCGAATTATTTGCTGATTGAAGCTTCTCACTATAGAAAGCAATTCCTTCACAGGCTACAATGTGGTTAACTATATTGTAAAAGCTCAAGGTGAAACATTGGTAATTGTTGGATGCTTGAGGAGTAGAAAAAAGCTGAGGTGAAAACACATCTATGACTATACAGATTAAGCAAAGATTATTGAATAAGGTAGACCAGAAAGAATTTATCATTGGAGTGGCTTCAGGTTCAGGTAAATCAGCAAAATCTACAGTGGCTGGCGGAGGAGATATGATATTAGCGTTAAACTCCGGTCGCTTTAGACAAATGGGAGTCAGCTCACTAGCAGGCTATCTTCCTTATTTAAATTGCAACAAACTAGTAATGGAGTTTGGTTCTAGGGAAATACTCCCTATCGCAAAAGGGTTTCCTGTTGTTTTTGGACTGTGTGCAACCGATCCGTTGATCAATTTAGAACTGTACATTCAAGAAATTAAAACAAAGGGGTTTACAGGGATTAATAATTATCCTTCTGTAGGAATGATAGACGGGATGTTTAGAGAGGCATTGGAGGAGCAAGGGATATCGTATGAAACGGAAGTAAGTGCGATAAAAATCGCCCATGAGCAAGGGCTGTTTACAATTGCATTTGTATTTGATAAAGAGCAAGCGAGACAGATGTTGGATGCTGGAGCTGATGTTATTTGTGCTCATCTAGGTTTTACAAAGGGCGGGATGCTAGGCGCAAAGAAGGCACTTAGCTTAGTAGAAGGAGCAAAAGTGGTCAATGAAATCTTTAGCGTTTGCAATCACGAAGATCGTCAAGTCATTAAAATGATTTATGGAGGGCCAGTTTCTACCCCAACAGATGTGAAATATATGCAAGATAACACGGCAACGATGGGATATATCGGAGGATCTTCTTTTGAAAGGATTCCTACAGAACAAGCTTTGTCCTCGACAATTAGAAAGTTTAAGAACGTAGGACAAAAAGGAGCGGATGAATTTTTAGTAAAGATGTTAGAAGGGGCTGAAAAACACTATGAGTATGCAGAATTTGTAAAGGAATATATCTCAGTAAACTATATGACGAAAATCTCACTAGAGGATTTGGCGCAGCTCTTACATATTTCAAGACCCTATTTAAGTAAAGTGTTTAAACAGGAAGTCGGTTGTTCGTATAGTAATTATTTGATTGAGTATAGAATGCATAAATCCATTGAATTTATGAGCCAGACCTGTTTCCAGCTAGCTGAAATTGCAAACATGACAGGGTTTAGCGATTACGCACATTTTAGTAAGGCTTTTAAAAAGTATGCAGGACAATCTCCCCGAGAATATGTAGAAAGATTACAAGAACACATGAAATGAGTACCATTTAACATATACGGTTGTTGGAATCGGGTGTATTCTAACAGTAGGATGTATAATATTCAGATTATTTAATTGTTGTAGATAAATTTGGCACTGCAACTCGTATTTTGTTTTTCAGATTGAACAATTACTTTTTTCTACGGGGGAGATTGTTTTGAAGAAAACTGTTTTGTTGATAGGAACCCTTGATACTAAAGGGGATGAATATGAGTATGTTCGCGATTTGATAGCTTTAAAAGGATTTGAAGTAGTTTTAATTGATGGAGGTGTAGTAGGTGTGCCTACAGTTACGCCTACATTTAGTGCCGAAGTGGTAGCTGATTTAGGTGGGAATACTTTAACAGCTTTACGGGGCCAACATGATCGTGGTTTAGCTATGAAAGTTATGTCAAAAGGTATTGCGAAATTAGTTGACCGGTTATGTTTGGAGCGTGATGTAGTTGGTGTCATGGGAATGGGCGGATCTGGTGGAACAGCGCTAATTACACATACTATGAGACAACTACCGATCGGGATGCCGAAATTGATGGTTTCAACAGTTGCTTCGGGTGACGTGCACCCTTACGTTGGAACGAAAGACATTACAATGATGTATTCCGTTGTGGACGTTGCTGGTTTGAACAAAATTTCTCGACGAATTCTAGGAAATGCCGCTGGGGCACTAATTGGTATGATTGAACAAGAGATTCCGGAGGTTGAAGACAAGCCAATCATCGCTGCAAGTATGTTTGGAGTTACGACGACTTGTATAGAAAATCTCAAGAAACATATTGAAGAGAACGGATTTGAATTATTAGTATTCCACGCAACAGGTAGCGGTGGACAAGCAATGGAGTCTCTCATTAGTGATGGATTCATCAAAGCTGTAGCGGATGTGACGACCACTGAACTATGTGATGAGTTAGTAGGTGGTGTACTTTCTGCAGGTCCTCATCGACTAGAAGCGGCGGCACGTCAAGGCATTCCTCAAGTGGTTTCTTGTGGTGCGCTAGATATGGTGAACTTTGGGGCAATGAATACCGTTCCTTCCAAGTTTGCAAATCGTACTTTATATGAGCACAATGCTAATGTCACACTGATGAGAACGACCGCTGAAGAGTGTGCTGAACTCGGGAAGATACTAAGTGAAAAGTTAAACGAAACGACTGGACCGACTACTTTGTTCTTACCATTAAAAGGTGTCAGTGCGATAGATGGAGAAGGCCAATTGTTCGATTCTCCTGAAGCCACGGAAGCATTGTTCACATCGATTAGAAAACATCTAAATCAAAATGTTGTAGAACTCATTGAGCTGGATCGACACATTAATGATCCAGAATTTGCAGCAGCTATGGCGACACATTTATTAAGCAAATTGAATGAATAACATGGAGAAATGAGGGCTTGCAAATGACACTAACTATACGAGAAGTAGCATTAGAAAAACTTCGCAAACAAATTTCACAAGGGAATCCGATTATCGGTTCAGGAGCGGGTACAGGAATCACTGCGAAGTTCGCAGAAAAAGGTGGTACGGATTTAATCATCATCTACAACTCAGGTAGATACCGTATGGCTGGTCGCGGTAGTTTAGCGGGGCTAATGCCTTATGGGGATGCCAATGCGATTGTTATGGACATGGGCTCTGAAGTTCTTCCAATCGTAAAAGAAACGCCAGTACTTGCAGGTGTTTGTGGAACGGATCCATTCAGAATTATGCCTAATTTCCTCCGTCAGTTAAAAGATATGGGATTCCATGGAGTCCAAAACTTTCCAACTGTCGGCTTAATTGACGGGACGTTCCGAACAAATCTAGAAGAAACGGGAATGGGCTATGATCTAGAAGTTGAAATGATTCGTGAAGCACATGAATTAGGAATGCTAACGTGTCCTTATGTATTTACACCTGAGCAAGCTGTCGCGATGACGAAAGCCGGTGCAGATGTCCTGGTTCCACACATGGGTCTTACAACTAAGGGAAGTATCGGTGCGCAAAGTAATTTGACTCTTGAGGAGTCAGCTAAAAAAGTACAAGAAATGCGTGATGCTGCTGTCGCGATTAATCCGGATATTATCGTATTGTGTCATGGTGGACCAATCGCAGAACCGGAAGACGCACAGTACATTTTTGAGCATACAGAAGGCATTGCAGGGTTCTTCGGCGCAAGCAGTATTGAGCGACTTCCAACTGAGGTGGCTATTGAAAAACAAGCCCGTAAGTTTAAAGATTTATCGATTTAAAAGATTTTTGACAATGCTCCTTCAATAAGTTATTTCTCTTTGTTTTAAGAATTTAAAATACATGTTTTGGAGGAATTAAAATGACTGAAGTAAAAGAGCAAGCAGGATTGAGATACATAAATCCAGAGGATGTTGAAACTCAAGAATTTGAGTGGGGAACACTTAAATGGATGAGTGAACCACGTGTGACGAACGCGGAGAAGTTTAGTATGGGTATCGTTATTTTGCATCCTGGTAAAGGTCATGACCGTCATAATCACCCTGAAGAAGAAGAGGTTCTTTACGTGATCTCTGGTGAAGGTGAGCAAACTGTGAATGACGGTGCACCGACGAAAATCACTGCAGGAATGTGTGTTCACATACCGACGGGAGCATTCCATTCTACAATTAATACGGGTTGGGAACCACTAAAACTAATGGCCATATACAGCCCACATGGACCAGAAATGGTTCTTCGTGCAGATCCAAATTGTAAGGTGCTTGCCCCTGGAATTCTTCCAGGTAATTAAGTCGGAATTTAGGATCAGAATCAATCCTGTGTGGGAAACTCTCCTTTTGGCTAACACACTCGTGATTGTTTGGTTAGCAGACAAAATGTGAAAATCAGTTGTTAATTGTCTAGGGAGGAAAAGACAATGCAAAATCTAGAATCTTTTTTTGACCATAAGTTTAACGGAGTAACATTGCAACCCCCGTTATTCAATTCATGGGATAATGCCATTCGATTTGACATATTAAATCCTTTATTGACCAACAAGGATTCCAATGATTTGGAAGACGCTTTTCAACGTTCCACTACATTGTATGACGAGATATTTCGGGATGAAGATGAACTACTTGTAATAGCGGACGTTCGGACAACTGAGGATCACTTGTTTCTTGAAGAACCGTTAAAAGTATACCGAAGTTATATTAAACAACAGGACGTCTTAGATAAATTGAGGCATGAACTGATACCGGATGTTTGCAACGAAGAAGGGGAACAGTTGGTAGTCCATCGATTCACCTTAGGTTGCAAAAAAAAGGACATTCGATATGAAATCATATTGCGAGAAATTTGCTATAAAGACTTTGGGGAGGTCATGATACAGTTAGAGCAGAAGCCTCAAAGTAGTATTGAGTTTTATTTTATAAATTTGACGCGCGGCATTATTTATCACTTATATGATGGGCCGGGCTGTGACATTTTAGCGTTAAAGAAAGAAGAGATTCAATTTTTATATGAGAGTTACAATGATTGGATTAGTGAAGAGGAACGTAATCAGATAGACTCTGTTTTTGCAAATTCGGAAAGTATACGTTTAAAGTGAGAATGATCATTGAGCCAATTACTTTATAGTAATTGGTTCAGACTGTAGACAAAAGGGATGGGAATCGTGTTGATTTCCATCCCTTTTGTCTTTTTGCACCGTTGACTCTGAAAATGAAGGATAACAGGCCGTTGATTTCCGTTCCGGACGGGCGCTTTCTGGGGGCTTGCCCTCAGCCTCCTCGTTGCTTCGTGTCTGCGGGGTCTTCGCGCTGCGCTGATCCCCAGGAGTCGCCGTCCTGCACTTCAATCAACTGAATATGCTAAGACACATTCACATCATTCAAGCAAACAATGCAATAGTGAGGCACCATGTCCAGCTAACAAGACTAACAAGACTAACTAGATGTAACAGAAGAATTGAGACACCGATGTGAAATCAAAGAAGTCTATGGGAATGCAAAGAAACAGTTGAACGCATCTTTGTCGATGTAAAGGAGAAACATGGTATGCGATGAACAACCAAAAGAGGGCTTAGGCTATTGAATGAATGACAATTTATAGAGAACAACAGGTTTTATGCTCGGTCCTCCGAATAGGGAATATAGATCTACAACCAATGGATAAATGAAGGGAAAATCAATTACTGCATCTAATTTACGGACCAGATGGTCTTGCGGGACTAACAGTTCGATCGTAAGCATTTCCATCTGTTCCCGTTCATTAACTTGATACTTCGTCATCATTTCCATCAGCTCATTTGATAGTTGGGAGATATTGTTGATTGTAGCGGAGAGCGGCGACTCCGGGGGGGAGAGAAAGCTGTGACGAATAACAGCTTTTTCGAGTAAAAGTGAAGCGTTAGGAGCACGTGTTTTCGAAGACTCTGGACTGAGCAAAGCTAGGGAGATGAGTACTGCCTTAATTTTAGCAAAGTTCGCCAAAATACGGCCATTCGAACTCTTCGTCGTTCGATTGGCTGAGAGCAAGCCCCTCGAAAAGCGTCCGCACGCAGCGGAAATCAACTTTTCATAGTTAAATCTATTGTAAAAAAATAGACTGTAGACCTACCTCGTGATTGCAAGAGTTTGTCTTTAGTCTCTCCAATTACTTTAAAGTAATTGGTATTTCTTCTTTGAAATATTGAAATACGCAATGAAAACTTATTTGAAGCTAGAGTTTTCGTATGAAGCGATTACAGGTAGAACTTCTGAATGTTATATATTCAAGGTAATGGCTGTTTTATCGGTGAATACTCTTGAACTGCTTTCCTTCTTTTTTGAAGCCTACATTAAGTAGTCTAAGACCGATTTCGTGGTATACTGCTGAACGTTAAATATGTCTTCAGAACGGAGTGGGCAAGGATGACGAGAAAAATCATAATGAATTTGGCGATGAGCCTTGATGGATATATTGCGGATGACAATGGGGGATTCGACTGGATTGGTGGGGACGGCCATAGTGAGCTGGATACATCGGATCAGTTCAGTTTCTCAGACTTTTTAGAACAAGTCGATACGGTTGTAATGGGACGAAAATCGTTCGAGGATTCTACACTCGATATGGTGGCACAGCACAAGATTATCGTTGTGACTTCTTTAGATAAAGAGGACCAAGGAAATGTGCAATTTGTCAAAGGGGACATTGTATCGCACGTCCAAGATCTTCAGCAGGACGAAGGAAAAGATATTTGGCTCTTCGGTGGTAGCCAGCTGACAAACGCCTTTTTGAAAGCAGGCATCGTTGATGAATTCATCATCGGCATCGTTCCAATGATTCTTGGAGCTGGAACCCGTCTGTTCGAAGAAAACGATCGAACGATTCCATTACAGCTTGAGGAATACTCAGTCAATGAAGGACTTCCTATTTTACGGTATACGAAAAGAGCATAATATGATAAGTGGCCCTTGGGAGTGCAGTATTTGCAACTCCAAGGGGCATTTTTGTTTTAGGCATTGGATTGGAGAACTGATATTTCAGATCTGTTTTTGAATGATTTACTCACTAGCAACTACTTTCCACACTTACCAAGCTGTGTATAACATTTCCTTATATCAAATGATAGATATTTCAGATTATACTTCTTGGGATTTGCCACGTATACTACTTGGCAAAGGGCATGAAGTCATGCCAATAGATTATATGATTAGATGGAGTTGTATGAAGGTTCATGGTTGCATCTTTTATCTAAGGAGTTGGAGTACATGCATTTCAGAAAAGCGACAGAAAATGATATCCCAAGTATTGTCGCCTTGCTAGCGGATGATGAATTAGGATCTGCGCGTGAAAGTACAGAAGATTACGTGGTAAACGATTATGTGGAAGCATTTGCAGAAATGGAAGCCCAATCTGGAAACCAACTCATTTTAGCAATTGATGATCAAAAAGTGGTTGGCTGTCTTCAGCTAACCCTCATTCCTGGTTTAGCTAGAAGAGGGTTGAAACGGGCACAAATCGAAGGGGTGCGAGTTGATAGACGTTATCGCAGTCAAGGGGTTGGTCAAGCCTTGTTTGAACGAGCGATTTCCATTGCAAAGTCTGAGGGTGCTGGTCTTGTCCAATTGACGACCGACAAACAGCGCGTAGATGCTCATCGTTTTTATGAAAGACTTGGATTTATCTCAAGTCACGAAGGTATGAAGTTGATTTTTTAAAAAATGTTGCCACTATAGATGATTGATGTCTAAAGTTTTGTCGTATTGAGCTTTGTTATAGCTCACAGATTCAGGAAAAATAGAAGAGAACGGCGGTGTGTTGCATGGCGTTTAACTGCGGAGCAACTGGTGATATGAAAATTATCCCTTACGATGAAACCTATTACACTGCGATCCATGCGATGTATCTTGAAGAAGGCTGGATGAATCTTGCTGAAAATTATACGCAAACTCAGGGAGCCTGGAGAAATTCAACCATTGCATTCATTGCAGTTACGAAAGATGATGAACTGGTAGCATGTGTGAGAGGTTTTACGGATACTCTTGTGACCACTTTTATTTGTGAAATGCTCGTAGAGAAGAAATTTCGTGGACACGGAATAGGTAAAGAAATACTGTATTATGTACATAGACTGTATCCAAGTACACGGATTGAAATGCTAGCAACTGAAGCATCGCACTCGTTTTACCAAAAAGAAGGATATCGCTCGTTCTATGGATTCAGGAAGTCATTTTAATTTACTCCTACAGAGAGTAAGAACAATCTCTTAAAATCTTTGCATCGTGATCATGTAAAAACAGGAACAGAATAGGCCATCTGTAAGAATATCCTTTATAGTACACAAGGAGCAAAAAGACACTTTCCAACTCTATGGAAGGTGTCTTTTTGTCGTTTTATAGCAACATTTAGCAAACTAACGCTCTTATTTTTTCTTATTAGTCAGTCAATTATACCAACTCATTTATGCACTAAATTACCAGTGTTTCTATAAATGAAAGCCCTTAGGAAGCATAGTAATTTACTAATAATTTCGATAAAGTGAAAGGGCTTACAAGAATAAGGAGAGGATGAAGTAGATGGTGAAATCGAAAAAGAAGTTCTTAACTGCGGTACTCGTTTGTACGTTAGCAAGTGGACTTGTTTTTGCTGAAACAGCTGGGGCCCATGGGAATTCGATTCCTAATAAGTCATGGAATAATCCAGGTTACGGAGCACCGATTCTACATCCAGGTTCAGTGAGAGGTGCGGGAATGAGACAGGAGCCTATTCAAGAAATTGATGAAGTCCTTAACAATGCAATTGAAGAAAACACGACCCCCGGGGCTGTTGTCCTTGTAGCACGCAGTGGACATATTGTGAAACAGCAAGCTTATGGCGATGCTGCTCGTTATGTGGACGACTCTTACACGGAAATGGAAAATCCTGTGACAATGCAAAACAACACCATTTTTGACGTCGCTTCAATTAGCAAAATTTTCACGACAGTAGCAGCTATGAAATTGTATGAAAAGGGAGCTATTCAACTAGATGCTCCTGTAGCACAATACATTCCTGAGTTCGCTGCAAATGGAAAAGAAACAGTGACGATACGACAGTTAATGACTCATACATCCGGATTCACCGCGTGGATTCCACTCCATTCACAAGGGGAAACACGGGAAGACAGATTGCAGCTTGTATATGCTCAACCATTAAAAGCTCAACCAGGGAGCAGCTATACCTATAGCGATCTGAACATGATTACGTTAGGAGCAGTTGTTGAAAAACTGTCCGGAAAACGCTTGGATCAGTTTGTGAAAGACGAAATTACTAAACCACTTGGTATGAAAGACACGATGTACAATCCACCTGTATCGCTTAAGAATCGGATTGCTGCGACAGAATTCCAACCTGAGATTGGTAGAGGACTCGTTTGGGGTGAAGTCCATGACGAGAATGCGTGGTCACTAGACGGTGTTGCAGGTCACGCTGGAGTTTTCTCCACAGCTAAAGATTTAGGGATATTTGCACATATGATTCTGAACGAAGGACGATATGGCGGCAAACGAATCCTTAAGCCTAAAACGGTTCAATTATTGAGTGAAAATCAGATTCCAGAATTTAAGGGGGATGATCATGGACTCGGATGGGAATTGAACCAAGGGTGGTATATGGATGCACTCTCAGATCCTTCATCAGCAGGGCACACCGGATTTACAGGAACAAGTATCGTGATTAACAAGAAAAACCAAACAATCGCGATTCTGCTAACCAATCGTGTTCATCCTACCAGAAATACAATTTCATTGAACTCTGTTCGAAGAGACTTCGTTCGACGTGTGGCAGATGCAATTCCAGCGCCTCTTCCTAGACGAACAGACGCTTGGTTTTCTGGATACGGGGACAAGCTGAATCGGAACTTACTTGTGGATGCAAAAGAAGAAGTCAACGAATTATCATTTAACACTTGGTATGAGCTAGAAAAAGACTCTGACTTTGGAGTAATTGAAGTATCTAATGACGGTGTCGTTTGGACTGAAGTAGGAGCCCGCCTCACAGGGACGAACAACAAATGGAGTAATTTGACGGTTGCCCTCCCTGACGGAACAAAGCATGTTCGTTTCCGTTATGAGACAGATACATCTGTTAACGGACGGGGATGGTACGTAGGAGATATTAAAATGAACGGGAAACTTGTCAAACCAATTGCAGATTCAACGGATTGGGAAAATCGAAACTATTAAAGGAGAGATCTGTGGATGAAGAAACTTCGTGCCTATTTTTTAGTGCCCCTACTGATTGGATTGTTAGTAATATCTACTGGTGTGTCTGGTCAAACTGCTATGGCTAACTCACACAAATCACCGATTCAAGATTTAATCCTATTACAAAATGTTCCTGAATCGGAGAGCCAATTTGAAGATGGAACACTTCAGCTAACCCCTCTTCATGTATATAAAGAAGGACATTTTATGGAGGTGTCCCAAAATCTGAAATGGAAATCCACCAATAAAAGAGTCGCTACAGTTGACGACAATGGGGTGGTTACGATGTCTGGGAAACCTGGTATGGCCATCATTCAAGTGAGAGAAGGGAAACGATTTGACCATGTTGCCCTACTAGCAAAGCCTAATTTGTCATCTGGAAAGTGGCACGACAAACTGCCAGTTACTTATCAGGTAGTGAGGATGAAAGGGAAACGATACAACCTCATTGAGAATGCAATCAGTCACATGACGCTTGAAGAAAAAGTGGGACAAATGCTCATGCCAGATTTCAGGAATATGAATGGCAAAAATGTCACAGAACTCACTCCTGAAATTGAGCAGCTTGTACAAAAGTATCATTTAGGCGGAGTGATTTTGTTTAGAGAAAACGTAGTTACTACAGAACAAACGGCACGTTTAGTATCAGATTATCAAAAAGCGTCTGAAAAATATGGTCTTCTCATGTCGATTGACCAAGAGGGGGGAATCGTAACGAGACTTCAATCTGGAACAGATATGCCAGGGAATATGGCATTAGGTGCTACACGATCAGAAGAACTTGCAGGTAAAGTCGGAGGAGCAATTGGCGAGGAACTGCATTCGTTGGGTATCAATATGAACTTCGCACCTTCCTTTGACATTAACAATAATCCGGATAATCCTGTAATCGGTGTGCGATCATTTAGTGAAGACCCAGAGCTAACAGCTCAATTAGGTGTAGCTTATACGAATGGTCTTCAAGGCACAGGAACGTCAGGAGCAGCAAAACACTTCCCTGGTCATGGCGATACAGCAGTGGATTCGCATTTAGGACTCCCTGAAGTCCCTTATGACAAGGAACGGTTAAAGCAAGTGGAGTTGTATCCGTTCCAGAAAGCGATGGAAGCGGGAGTAGATGCGGTCATGACAGCCCACGTCACGTTCCCGAAAATCGATGGAACAACTGTGATTTCTAAAAAAGATGGCACTGAAATCAATGTGCCTGCTACGTTGTCCTATAAAGTACTGACGGAACTGATGCGTGAGGAAATGGGATACGACGGATTAATCACAACAGATGCATTAAACATGAAAGCGATTGCGGATCATTTTGGTCCAGTGGATTCTGTAATCCGAGCTGTACAGGCAGGGACTGATCTTGTCCTAATGCCAGTCGGATTGGAAAGTGTCGCAACGGGTCTCGTGGATGCGGTACGTACTGGAGAAATTTCAGAATCACGAATCGAAAGTTCAGTTGAGAGAATATTGTCCTTAAAGCTCAAGAGGGGCGTTATGAAAGAAGAGAATCCGAAGTCGATTGATGAAGTGATTGCAACTGCTAAGGAAACTGTAGGTTCAGATTCACATAAACAAATTGAGCGTGAGGTGGCCGAAAAGTCAGTGACTGTAGTGAAAAATAATGATGTACTACCGTTGAAGGTAAATTCATCAGAGAAAATCGCAGTCATTGGTAGCTCATATATCGATGAACTTTACCAAGCAGTGAAAAGTAAACATGAAAACACAATCTTGGTGAAAACAGGAGAGCCTCTCTCTGCTGAACAGGTTACACAGATTTCAGATGCATCGGCAATCATTGTCGGTACGACTACCTCCACTGTAGCTGGCAGAGCATCTACTAACCCACAAATGAAGATGGTAAATGAGTTAATGAAACAAACAGAAGCACCTGTCATTGCGGTAGGAGTCAGAAATCCATACGACATCATGGCTTATCCGAATGTAGATGGGTACTTTGCTCAATATGGATTTAGAACAGCAAGCTTTAAAGCAACTGCATCCGTTCTATTTGGAGACATCCAACCTACAGGTAAACTTCCTGTGACAATTCCAAATCCAGAGGGAGGAACCTTGTATCCATTTGGACACGGACTAACCTACAACGAATAAGGGAGGGGTCAGATGATGAAAAAGTGGCTAATGGTAGTCGTCACAGCATTACTAGTCATGACGACATTCACTGCGGCATTTGCCGATAACACGTACACCAACGGGAATAAGAAATCCAAAGGATATGATAAAGGTAAGCACAAATTTGCACTAGGTGCGGAGATGCTTATGAAAAATGAGAAGAAATTGCTGAAAGGTAAGCGGGTTGGGTTGATCACCAATCCTACTGGGGTTGATCAAAATCTGAACAGTGTGGTCGATCTTTTGAACAATGATCCGGATATTCAGTTAGAGGCACTCTACGGTCCAGAGCATGGCGTTCGTGGGGATGCACAGGCTGGGCAATATGTGGATTATTATATCGATGAAGTCACTGGCTTGCCGGTTTATAGCTTGTATGGAAAAACTAGAAAACCGACTCCTGAAATGCTTGAGAATATCGATGTTCTAGTATTTGATATTCAAGATGTCGGGACTCGCTTCTATACTTATATCTATACAATGGCTCTAGCTATGGAAGCTGCGCAAGAAAAAGGAATTCCGTTCATTGTATTGGATCGTCCGAATCCTTTAGGCGGTAAAAAAGTTGAAGGACCAGTCCTGGATCCAGAGTTTGCGTCATTTGTTGGACAGTATGCGATTCCACTACGTCACGGAATGACTGTAGGAGAACTAGCGAAGCTGTTTAACAAAGAGTTTGACATAGGTGCGAATTTAACAGTAGTGAAAATGAAAGGCTGGAAACGAAACGCCTATTTCGATGAAACAGGACTTCAGTTTGTCATGCCATCTCCTAACATGCCAACACTGGAAACTGCACTCGCTTATCCAGGTGCAGCCCTAATTGAAGGGACGAACGTTTCAGAAGGACGCGGAACGACAAAGCCATTTGAGCTAATTGGTGCTCCGTTCATCAGCAGTCCAGAACTGGTCACGCGGTTAAACCAACTGGATCTTCCAGGAGTGACATTCCGAGCTGCTTCCTTTACCCCTACGTTCTCAAAGCATAGCGGAAAACTCTCTCATGGTGTTCAAATTCATATTACTGATCGAAATAAGTATGAGCCGGTGGAAACTGGTCTTCATATTGTGAAAACGATAAAAGATCTTTATCCAGAACAAGTTCAACTCACGCCATTCTTTGACAATCTAATCGGAAACGGATGGATACGACCGGCTATTGAAAATGGAATGACGGTAGAAGAGATGGAATCGCGTTGGCAGAAAGATTTGAAAGAATTTGAGAAAGTACGAAAGAAGTATTTGATGTACTAAAAGGGTCTGAATTGTCCTGTGAAATATTCACTTTAGTGAAGTGGGCTACAAAGTTGTTGCAGAGTAATTCGGCAGCCAACTGCAATCTAAGTATTCTTGGATTTCTAAAGACTAATTGAGTGCATATCTGAAAGGAGATACGACTTCACCGCTCAATTTGGAATTCTGAGTGGTGCTAATGGTAAATTCCTTTTTGGAGATGGAACAACTGGTGTTCAAGCAGCAAAGTTGTTTGTAATTTATTCAAAGTTTCTTCAGTAGAATGAAACCTCATCTACTGTTGCCCTCACAGTGCGGTGATAAACCGCAATAGTGGGGGCGTTTTTGTGTTTAAAAAGAGTTGTTGACAATACATAGATACATAGTTATACTAAGTGTGACAGTTAGTAACAAAAACAAACTAAGTAAAGAGGAGTGAAGAAGATGATTGAAAAGTTGAAAGGATATCTGGCAGAGTGGTCGGTTTTTGAGAAGGTGTGGATTTCGTTATTTACAGCAATTACGGTATACCTCTATTTTGCATTTCAAGACACGCTTCTAGGGTTGATCAGTTCGATAGCTGGTATGTTGTGCGTAGTATTGGTTGCGAAAGGAAAGGTTTCAAATTATCTATTCGGTATCGTGCAGACAGTCACCTATGGTTATATCGCTTTCGGATACGGCTTATATGGTGAAGCCATGTTGAACTGGTTATTTTACTTCCCAACGCAATTTATCGGGATTTGGATGTGGATGAATCACTTTAAGAAGAAAGAGGATTCGGAGCAAGGTGAAAACGTATACGTGAAGCGACTGACACGTAAGGGTTGGATACTCGTTGCCGGATCCTTCGTGATAGGGGCATTGGTATATGCAGAACTATTGACGGTGTTATCTGCACAGCAAGTTCGAATCGATAGTATGGCGGTCGTTCTTTCAGTAATCGCACAAATTTTAATGGTGCAGAGATATGCAGAACAATGGGTACTCTGGATTTTAGTGAATATCTTGACCATCACGCTATGGGTGATCACGCTGGTGCAGACAGGAGGGAACGATTGGAACATGGTCATCATGTGGACGGCGTTCTTAGTGAATTCTATATACGGTTATGTGAACTGGGTCAAATTATCGAAGGTACAAAAAGCAGAAGACTGAGCGTTTTGTTCATGAAGGGAGAAGATTAAAATGGGAGAACCTAGAATGGAAGAGTTGACAGTTGGACACTACGGAGGGAAATTCATTCCCTTTCATAAAGGTCATTTGTATGCGATTACGAAAGCGGCGGCTCAAGTGGATCAGCTGTATGTAGTGGTTAGTTATGACGAGAATCGGGACAGGAAATTGTGTAAGGACGCGGGATTGAATTATATTGACTTCAAACAGCGGCAGCAGTGGATTATGACTTCAACTAAAGGAATGCCGAATGTGAAAGTATTGGCGGTGGAAGACCCACCATGGGAGAGCGAAGAGCATATGTGGCTGGAAGGTGGACGGAGAATGATTGAAGCAATTCCGGAGCAAATCACTCATATCTTCAGTTCAGAAAGCGCGTACGATCATTGGTTTAGACTTATTTATGGAGAAGATATTCAACATGTCGTCATAGATGAGGCACGCAGAATTTTCCCAATCAGTGCAACTAAAATACGAAACGAAGGAGTATTTGCAAATTGGGATATGATTCCCGATGTAGCGAAGCCATACTACACTAAAAAAATTGCGATAGTCGGAGTTGAATCATGCGGAAAATCCACGTTAACACGGAACTTAGCTCAACTATTTGGCACTGAATATGTAGAAGAATACGGGCGTACGGTCAGCGAGGAAATCGGGGACGGAAGTTCGTTGCTGACTGAAGAGCACTACAAGGAAATCGTGTTTGGTCATAAGCATATGGAGTTTCAAAAGATCAAGAAAGCAAACAAGTTATTGTTCATTGATAGCGAGGCGGTAGTGTCCCAGTATTACGCTAAAATGTATCTTGGTCAGGAGCTAGACTTTATAGAAGGGGTCATCCAGTCTCAGGATTATGATTTGTACCTATTCCTTGAGCCCGATGTAAAGTGGGTGGCTGATGGATTCCGAACGTTCAATGAACCTGAGGTCCGGAAAAAGACAAATAGAGTTTTGAAGGAAATGTTTGATGAGCGGGGAATCCAATACGCATCGATTAGCGGTAACTACGAGGAGCGGCTTGACAAATCCATCGAACAGATCACGAAACTCATGACGAACTAATAAAAGAAGGGTGCTGTGTGACCCTTCTTTTTTTGTGTGTATGTATGAAGAAGACTCGAATACTGAGCGCCTAGACTTGTCATATGAAACGGATAGTATTAAAATGCGACTAAGTCATGTATTTGAAAGGGGAAGAAGGCAATGGAAGAGCAGTACTTGCAGAACCTCAGTGAAACGGAATTTATCGAGCAGTATCAAAAGACGGAAAAGGATAAATATGAAAAACCATCCATCACGACAGATATGGTTATTTTTACAGTAGATACAGAACAGGTTTTGGACAACAGAAAAAAAGCAGGAAAAGAACTTCAGTTATTACTGATCCAGCGCGGAGGACATCCGTATAAAGGAGACTGGGCATTAGCGGGTGGTTTCATGGGGATTGACGAAGACGTCGATACCGCTGTCCAGAGAGAATTGAAAGAAGAAACTGGAGTCGATGGAATTTACGCGGAGCAATTGTATACGTGGAGTGCAGTGGACCGGGACCCTCGAATGAGGATTGTGAGTGTCAGTTACTTGGCATTGGTCGACCAAGGAAAGCTACCGGCGCTACGGGCAGGGGACGATGCGGACGATGTAAGGTGGTTCACGGTAAAAGATACCGTAGTAGAATCACGTGATGCAGAGATTGGTAGTACAATCCAGCGGACCGAAGAAATTGATCTAGAGCTAACTTCTGGAGAAATTTCCATATCGGCAACAATCGAAAGAGTTACAGTGACAGAAGGGACAAACACTAAAACGACAGTGAAAATAACGAAGCAGGATGGAATTGCCTTTGATCATGCGGAAATTATTTTATATTCGCTCGATCGATTACGCGGGAAAGTAAATTACACGAATATCGCATTCAATTTAGTGGGAGAAGAGTTTACGTTGCCCGACTTACAGCAGGTTTATGAGGTGATTTTGGGAAGAGCCTTAAACAAAGTGCAGTTCCGCCGCCATGTGGAAGATATGGTGTTAGATACCGGAAAAGAAGTCAGAACAGGTGCATACCGACCATCGAAATTATATAGATATAATGCGGCGTGGATTCATGACCAATGGAAATAGGAGAGTTGGCGTAGAATGATTTCTATTTTTACTACAAGCTAGTTCTGTCACCAAAAAGTCTGTTTAACCAACTCAAACTGCCGATGTTTGAGTAGTTGAATTGAAAGTGAGGAGTCTCAAAGTGAATCGACTAAAAACAATAGAAGAGTGGCGGATGCTACTAGAGAAATCTGATGAACAACCGTTTCTTCTATTTAAATTGAGCATGACGAGTTTAAGCAGTGTAACCGCCAAAAAGGAAATGGAGTCGCTCGTGACGGATATTCCGAGATATGTGGTCATTTCACAGTTAGATAAAAAAGTATCGAATGCAGTGGAACTAGATACAGGCGTGAAACACGGAACACCACAACTGCTCATTATTAAAGGCAAAAAAGCCATTTGGCAGGCAACTAGGTATCAAATTAAGCAATCAGTTGTGTTGGATGCAATTGCGACCTATGTATAATGAAGTCTTCAAATTGAAAAGGAGTGATCCCGTAAAGTCATTTTTGACTTTTAGGACCACTCCTTATTTTTTTGTATCAACATTGATAGAAGGTTTGACTCGATGAGAACAGAGCATATCGAAAGCGGTTTTGATAGCGAATGATAAATGATAGGGAAGGTTCTGAGTTTCAGAATCTTGCTCTTTTTATATGGATTCATGAAGAACTCTGGATAGCAGTGTTTGTGGTCTAAGCAAGACACTACTAGAAGCTCATAACTTTATTACAAACCATTAACATTCCTCAGTAGTTAGCTGATTCACTTATACATATAATTGTAAGTGTACGATTTTGGTACGTATAGGAACCAATTATACTAGGAGGTTTGTTGATGATTCAATCTATGAAGAAATTTCGTTTTGTTTTTGTACTTGCATTAATTTTTCAATTGGTCGCATTGCCGTTGCAGTCCCGCGCAGCGGAAACAGATGCGAATGAGCCTACATGGGTGCAGCCAGTTAACTATTTGGCGTTAGGGGATTCGTTGGCATTTGGTATTAGTTCTGATGGGTTACCTGGTAAAGGATACCCCGATTTTTTAGCTGAATCCTTACAAGAAATGAAGATGTTATCAACTTCGAATAAAGGATTTGCTTACCCAGGCTATACAGCTCCAGAAGTATTAAAAGACTTGAAAGACAACGTGACAAAACCAGTTGTAGGAATTGGGCAAGAAGGTAAGACGGTGGAATTGCATCAAGCTATTCAAGATGCGAACCTGATTACAATTAGTGTCGGTGCGAACGATATGCTAAAGCATTTCAAAATCGATCCTGCTACAGGTGTTCCGCAATTCGATATGGCAGAGCTTACAGCTGCAATTCAACAAGTCGGAACGAATTATAATAAAATTTTAAAAGTCATTTATGAAATTAACCCGAACGTTCAAGTGTATGTCATGGGTTACTATAATCCATTCCCAGCGCTTGCAGCTGACTATCAGCCACAACTTGCACAGTTGTTAGCAGGATTGAATGGCTCAATCCAAGCAGGCATGCAAGGAACCCCTGCTGAATTCGTTTCAACAAGTGAGCAAATTGCTACGGATTACAAGACGTACTTACCGAATCCCGCGAATATCCACTTAAGCGAAGCAGGATACAAAGTGGTTGCGGATGAGTTTGGTAAACAACTGAAAGCAACTTATTCTTGGATTCCTAAGGATGCATTAACTGCGCAACTTAAAGGGGATGACGCTGCAACTCTTATATGGAAGCCTGCGGTGGATACAAAAAAAATCATGGGCTATGGCATTTATATGAATGATGAACTCATAGGTCAAGTTGGCGCAGATGTTCTCACATATGATGTACCCAATCTTAAAGCAAACACAGATTATCAGTTTAAAGTGGTAGCTGTAAACGAAGACAAGGTTGCATCTACTGAGAATCCAACTGTAAAGGTGACAACGACAGAAACTCCAGCACCGATTCTTTTTAAAGATATACAAAAACACTGGGCAAAATCCTATATTGAAAAAGCAGTGGAAGCGGGTATCGTTTCGGGGTATTCAGATGGTACCTTCAAACCAGAGCAGACGTTAACGCGCGTCCAAGCCACTTCGATTATTGTCCGGACACTTGGTCTAAAACCTACACAGCCAGCACCATTTAAAGATATTAGTCATTTCTCCGAACAGATTCAATCGGAAGTTGCGGCAGCGTCTCAATTTGGAATTGTATACGGTGTCAACGGAGAGTTGAAACCGAATGATCCGGTAACTCGTGTACAACTCGCAGCAATGTTGAATAGAACATTTACGCTCGTGAATGGGAAGCCATACGTTGCAAAATCACCAGCACCATACAAAGACATTTCTGGATACGGTAAAGAAGCGCAAAATTCGATTGCGATGTTGCACGAATTCGGTATTGTGCATGGATCGAACGGGAAATTCCTACCTGCAGATGGAACAAAACGTGGGGAATCAGCGAAAATCCTTGTAAACTTTTCGTTGTTACTCAAACGATAGTCATAGTCTGTCATGTAGCAAACTATGCAAATAAAAAGGGGGCCAATCATTTAATGGATTGGCTCCCTTTTTCCGTACAACTAGTTTCTTAAAAGTTCTTTTTATAGGAAGAGGCCACTACTTGTATTTTAAGAGTATGGCTTTGGACCGCGATGTGACTTCAAGTTTTTGATAAATGGATGAGAGATAAACCCTTACAGTTCCTTCAGTTAACTTCAACTGTTCAGCAATTTCTCGGTTCGTAATGCCGTCTGCTAATAAGGAAAATACCTCTTGTTCCCTTGGTGTCAGTGCTTGATATTTCAAATCACTTGTAGATGTGACTGGTTGTAGATGCTGTAAATAGTGTGAGGAAATTGACTGCTCACTCTGACCATTTTGTTGTAGCCGCGTTAGATAACGATTGAGAAGAGGTTGCAATTCAGCTTCATCTAAAAATGTCCGAATGTAGTAATAGGGTGCGCCAAACTGGATTGCTTCATGTAAAACTTTGAGTGCTGTTTCTGGATCACCCAGTCGATTGTGACAAAGTGCTTCAAGCATAGTTGCTTCTACAAGTGTCGCAGTTTGAGAATCCTGCAGTGCCTTTGTTTTCGTTTGGATGAGAATCGTAAGAGCCTCTTCAGGTTGTTGTTTCATGAGTAAGAACCGTGTGTACACAAGCTCCCAAAATGGTTGTTTAGTTTTCGTAGCGTTTAATTCTAATTCAGCATTTCGACTATCTCCAGAGAGGATTGAACAATATGCTTGCATAATACGAATACAGGTAATCCAATGTTTTTCTGTGACCATATTTTTGACTTGTGTCAACATTGCTTGTGCTGAAGTGAGCTTTCCTTCGGATAAGTAAATCTTCGTTTTTAATAAATACATAGGGATGAATAGGCCGGGATCATTGAGTTGATGGCCTTGTTGTAGTGCCACTTCTAACTCTTGCTTGGCATACTCAATTAAATTACGCTCATATAACGATTCTGCAGAGTTTCCGTAAATAAATGCTGTAACGCTACTCGTTTGATAGGATGTATTCCGAAATAGCTCTGCCAGTTCGCCCCCTTCTTCCATAGAAGGCATTTTGCCTTTTGAACCGAGGGCAGTTCTTAAAAGTTTGTATTCAAAAATATTATATTTCATGTGCACATCATCCCAGCGAGAAGGGACAGCACCATTTATCATTTGCCGCTGAATGATTTCTTTTGCAACTTGCAAATCTCCGCCTGTAGAAATAATTACGAATGCTCGAACAAACTCATAAATAGATGCTATGGCGGCATGCTCTTCTCTTTCCATCCATTGTTCGGTCTTTTCACGGATTTCGAGTTCCACCATAAGCGATTGAGTAACAGCGATTTCACCGGTCGACATGGAAGTTATGACACCCATCACCAACATTTCATGTGGGACGTTAAAGTTGTTGCTGCGCAAATGATGCATCCAGCGCATGAAGGTGGTTGTCTGACCAGATGAGAAAAGGTGTACAAGGTGTTGAACAATCCAATCGCTCGCAAGCTCATAACATTCATATTTTAGAGCGAGTTCAATTGCAGAGATGACATCACCTTTCTCATGTAAAAGAGAAGCAGTTTCTTCTACAATTGTGATGACTTGTTTAGATGTAAAACGTTTTCGAAATTCAGCTTGTAAGGCTTCGGCAAATAAATGGTGATACCGGAAGACCGGATTAGATGATTGAAGGCGAACGATGAAAAAACCCATACTTTCCAATGTTTCAAGCAACTTATAGCTATCAGTTCTTTCAGTAAGCTGATTACAAAGTTCAGGTTCTAGAACATTGAGTAGGGAGGTACGTATAAGAAATACTTGTGTTAGTAATGGAAGTGGAGATAGAATTTCCTGAATTAAAAATTCATCAATAAAAGATCGTGAATCTTGATTTAGCTGTTCTATGTGATCATGAGGAATCGCCAAACTTGCGAGTTGTAGGCCAGCTATCGATCCTTCAGTTTGTTCCATAAGAAGTTCAAGGGTCTTTTGACTAGGAATTGACAAATTTTTAATAACGTAAAACTCCCTAGCTTCTTGCAGTGTAAAGCGTAACTGGGGTTCGTTGAACTCAGTAACCCACTGATTGACACGCCATCGCGCAATTGGCAGGGGCAAGTCAGTCCGAGATGTCAGATAGACATGAACATGGCTAGGTGACAGTTCTACAAACTTTGTCATCATACGATGAATGATGCCGTTTTCAATTAAATGATAATCGTCCAGGACAATGGAAAAGGGAATACCAGACAAACTAATTTCGTGAATAAATGACTCGATGAAAAAGTCAGATGTTGTTTCGTCAGGTGATTTCAATAAGGGGATTAGTACTTGATCCACATCAGTTTGACAAGTTCTTGCAACTGCATGCAATACATAAGTCCAAAACCGAGTGGGATCATTGTCAGTACTATCGATTGAAAACCACGCTGCTTGTTGTCCTGAATTCTTGAGCCATTGAAGCAATAACGTTGTCTTCCCATATCCTGCAGGTGCCCGAAGAATCGTTACCTTTTTCAATAAGGTATTCCTGAATGCATCATAGAATCTCGTTCGCTCCACGTTATCGGTAAAGCCGCTGGGAATTTCTGTTTTAGTGGGTAAAAGAATAGTAGACATTGGATAACCTCCATGTGCTGGGAAATTAGGGGCATATCATTTTGTATGTTGTCGCGTAGGTGTATGAAGCGGAGTAATAGTGTTTTGATGTGCCTCTTTCAAGTATACAGATAGTTTAATTATTAACAAGATTGGATGCTATTTACGCAACGAAATTAGAAACTTCCTCTGTACTTCAACTTGGTTCATTTGGATTCTTTAGACTTACTCCACGACAGCATCTTTAATATCAGTCGCTTCAATTCCTGGGGTTTGAATAGTCAAAGGGTGTACGGAGTGTACCCTTTAAAGTTCCTCGTCAAATAGTGCGTATAGGTTGTATTAGACTTTTTAATGTTAAGTTAATATATTCAGTATATTAAGATTACTGATTTTAGTCGCTGTGTAACAAACAATTCTTTCGGAATTGGGAATGCTGCGTGTTGAATCTCAAAAGAGAGGAGGATGTAAGATGGCTAAAAAATATCCGAAACAGAATGATCCTGCTGCCAATAAGATAAGGATTAACAACACAATTGACAATATGGAGGTAGCAGAGGAAACGTTGAAGTTTAATAAAGGGAAGTAATTTGAAGAAATCAAAGAGAAAAATGAAGCAAGAAAAGATAGCATTGGCAATCTGAAAAATGAAATTCATGAAGAAAATCAGTTGCGAATCAATGGTCATCAATAAAGAAGCAGGGGGTGTGCAGATACCATTCTTAATGGATTTCTGCATACTCAGGTTTTTTTACTAATACCTCAGTCATTTCAGTACCAAGCAATTAGTTGTGTTGGATGCAATTGCAACCTATGTATAACGAAGTATTCAAATAGAAAAGGAGTGATCCCGTAAAGTCTTTTTTGACTTTTAGGACCACTCCTTATTTTTTATTGAATTCATTGTAAAATGTATCGTCTTTTTTCTTTTCGATATACGTCCAAATCAGGTAGATAATTACTGTGAACCCGAGTATGAGTAGAGAGGCATTGAATACGAATTCAAAATCCATGTCTTTTACCGTTCTTTTGGCAATGCCTGCCTGATCATGAATTTCATAACCTGTTTTTTGATAATCCATGAATAGAAAAGACAGGATGATTCCTATTGCACTCCCACTAACTAACGAAAGGATGAATTTCTTCATAGTAAATGCACCTCCTATTGCTAGTATATCTTATTCGCTCTCAATTGTGTGAAGAGTGAGAAAAAAATGTGTTGAGTTTTTCTGTACTAAAAAACATATGGGTTTCTATCCAGCAAGGACACTATTTACTAGTTGCACGCTTAGGACGTGGCCAGATGAAATAGCTTACTGAAATGAGAAGGTCAACAACTAAAATAATCGCCCAAAGACGTAGCGTGTTATCGAACTCATATGTTCGTTCAGGTGCATCGATATACCATTTTACAAACAAGATCATGGGAGCTCCAATGGCGAAGGCGAGGGCATGGCGAAGCGAGCCTTTCATAGAATGGATGGCATGTGGATATCCTGTTCTTCGAATTGGTTTTGGGCCTTGTTTCGTTACATAATATTGAAATCGTTCGTCTGCCCATTGGATCATACTTTTCCCGAATGCCAGTGAAATACCGATGTATAGTGGAGCGATGGAGTGTGCGACGGTGGCTGTCGCTCCATGGTAGAGGTCGATTGCTGTGACCAATAACAAAATCACATCTATCAAAGGAATTAGTGCAAGAATAAAAAGACCGAGCCGTTTTTGTTTGAACACATAACGGACTGTGAGGCCGAGGGCGATGACGGCCCAGAAGCTGATTTCACATGCAATGATGATGTATGCAACAAAATTCATGAAGAACCTCCTAATTAGCACGGTTGTATTAAAAAGAAGTATACAGGAGAATTCTTTTTAGTACAACTGTTTTATTAACCTATGCTAAACTAAGATATGCCTAAAATTGTGAATCATGATGAACGAAAAAATACAATTGCAGAAGCTATGTGGCGAGTCATTTTGGATAAAGGGATGGAAGGAGCAACAGTACGAAATATTGCGGATGAAGCGAAACTCTCACTTGGTGCGCTTCGGTATTATTTTAAAACCCAAGATGACTTGCTAGTATATGCGATGGATTTAGTTCAAGAACGAGCGAAAAAACGAATTGAAAAGGTATTATTGCAATCATACTCTCCGAAAGAGTTAGTTATTGCAATGATTTTGGAGATTGTACCTGTTAATACGAATACTCGTATCGAGATGGAAGTATGGTTTGCATTCATCGCCTACGTCAAACATCGAAGTGATACGATTGATGTTCCGGATGATCAGATTTTAGAGATGACGAAACGGTTGCTCGGATTTCTTCAGGAGCAACAGCTACTGAAATCTACGTGTCAGATGGAGATGGAAATCGAGCGGTTATATGGGCTAATTGACGGAATCGCCATCCATGCCGTCTTAAATCCGGAACGACTAGATTCGGAACGTGTTCGAAAAACAATCATCTATCATATCGATTCAATTTGTCGTTAAGTAACCAGTTGAGTCTTGAATCATTCAACATATAAAAAGGAACGACAATTGCTCTCGTACGAGCAATTGTCGTTCCTTTTTTAATTATCTCTGATTTTTCAACCAATCCATTGCAACTTTTGCATGCAGTTCCGCTCCATACTTGAAGATGCTTTCGTCTTGGATCATTCGTGGATTGTGAACGGGTGCTTCTCCTTCTTTACCAGTCCCCAAAATGACAAATGCAGAAGGAACACTTTGAGAAATATATGAAAAGTCTTCAGAACCATTGATGGCTCCTAAGTCCACCATGTTTTCAGATCCCATTACGGTTTCGAGAGATCCACTGATTTGATCGATAAATGCAGGGTCATTATACGTCGTTGGTGTATGGAATTCTGTGATTGTATATTCTCCGCGCCATGCTTTCACGACGTGGTCAATCATCTCTGGGATCCTTTCGCACAAATGATCACGTGTGGCTTGGTCGAAACTACGCATGTTTCCACTTAATATAGCTCTTTCAGGTATGACATTGGTTACAGTACCGCCACTCATAGAACCAACGGAAAACGTCACATTCTGTTTCGGATCCGATTCGCGAGTCATGAGCAGATTCAAGCTTGTATACAGCTGGTTCAAAATCATATTCGCGTCAATCGTCTTATGTGGCTGAGAACTATGACCGCCGTATCCTTTAATATCCACAATATACGAATCCATTGCTTGAGTGATTGTACCCTTCGTAACAGATAGGGTGCCAGCTTCCTGGTCAGGCATGATGTGAATCCCGAATGCTGCATCCACTTTCGGATTTTCAAGAGCGCCGTCGTCAATCATTAGCTTCGAACCGTATCCCCATTCTTCACCAGGCTGGAAAAATAATTTCACAGTCCCTTGAAGTTCAGCTTCCTGGTCTTTCAAAATCTGAGCAGCACCAAGTAGCATCGCAACGTGGGAATCGTGTCCACAAGCATGCATAAGGCCTGGTTTTGTTGACTTAAACTCCGATTCGACCTCTTCTTCAATAGGTAGGGCATCCATATCTGCACGTAGTAGAATACAAGGCGATCCTGAACCAATCGTTGCAATCACTCCTGTACAATTCTCTTGCTCAGCAAAACCAGCACGTGCATACTTTTTCCGGACTTCATCGGGAACTTTTCCACATGGCTTGTGGTCAATCCCAATTTCGTCCAACCGTCGTTGTATGAAGCGCTGCGTATTAGGTAAGTCAAACCCAAGTTCCGGATTTTGATGCAAATACCGACGATCCTGAATTATCTGTTCTTCTAACGTCATCGAATTTTCTACAGTACTAGTCATGAAAACATCTCCTTTGTTTACGTACTAATGATTCCAATGTTAGCTTGGTCCAAGTCCGATATACTGAGCAATAACGATTAAAATGAACGCTATGAAATGGAGAATCATGAATAACTTCCACGAGAACTTCACCCAATCCGCATAATTTACATTTGACATCCCAAGTGCGGCCATTAATCCACCGGAAGTTGGCCACAAGTAATTCGTGAACCCATCGCCGAATTGATAGACAACAACCATTACTTGTTGGTTAATTCCAAGTATCTTTCCTAAAGGCCCCATGATTGGCATCAAAATTAATGCCTTACCACTTCCAGAAACAACAAAGAAGTTGAAGAATATCACAACTAAAAACAATACGAATAACGTTACAACGGATCCAGTGTTATTTAAAAGGCCAGCCAATGCGTGTACGGCTGAATCTATAATTTCAGCTTGCGTCATCAAAATCATAACAGAACGAGCAAACCCGATAGCGAGAGCTGTTGGCAGAAGTCTTGAAGCGCCAATCCCAAAATCAGCTGCTGCTTCACTCGGTGACAAACGCAAGATGATGACTAAGAATACTGCATAGATTGCATAGACGGCAGACAATTGAGGCATGCCCCAACCGAGTTGAATCGCACCATATGCACTACCAACTAACACAGCAACTAATCCAAGTAACGCAATTTTTCGTGGCCATGTAAATGGTTCTTCTTCATAAGTAGCTGTTTTTGCATCTTCCAAGTGTGCTAAATATTCGTCTGCGACAATACTTTTCGTTGGGTCTGCCTTCGTTTTGTTCGCATATCGAAGAATGTACACTATGGTGATAGCAATGAAGATTACAAGAGAGATAATCCGGAACGTAAGACCAGAATAGATAGGTAAGCCCACAATCGATTGACTGACACCTGTCGTATAGAAGTTCACCGCACCTGCAGTGAATCCAATCGCTAGTCCCATTGTGGATGTCGCAAATGCCGTGATTCGGTCATATCCCATTCCCATGACAACAGCCATTGCAAGTGGAATGAAAGGTATTCCACCTTCACCAAAACCGATTGTTCCCATAATCGCGAATACAGTGAGTAAAACAAAGATAATTAGTTTTTCTTTTCCAGCAGCAACTCGCAGGAGTTTGTGGATCCCAGCTGCAATCGCACCAGACTTTTCAAGAAGATAGAGCGCACCACTGGCAAAAAGCAACATGACAATGATGTCTGCAGATTGCACAACCCCATTGTGGAGAGCCGAAAAGAAGTCCATAAATCCAATTGCATTTTCTTGGTCCACATAATTGAAAACATCTGTGTTCAGTTGCTCAATTCCCGTTTCAGGGTCGACCACGCGTTCATATTGTCCACTAGGCACAATCCATGACAAAACCACTACTAGCAGCATAACGAGTAAAAACATGATGTATACGTGTGGAAAGTTAAACCCTTTGCGCTTATCCTTCTTTGACATGAAATTTCCCCCAATTCCCCATATCGATCAACTTTAGATTCTTGCGATTCCTTTAAAAAGTGTAACCCCAGTTTCGATCAATTCATCTCTAAAATCATACTCGCTCGTATGGACGTTCGGATAATTTTCACCATTTCCAACGAAGCAATAGGCTCCTTTTGTCAACTTTGTAAAGTGACCGAAGTCTTCAGAACCACGGAATGCATCTTCTAATTCGATGATTTCCAACTCATTATCTTTTGCGCTACGACGGATTTCATCGGAACACTCTTTAGCGTTCGCTGTTTCAGGGAACTCATCTTGGTACTCGAATGCAACTTGCAAACCATATTCTTTTGCTTGTGCTGTTGCAAAGTTTTCTAGGTTTTCTTGGAGTCGGTCCATCTCTTTTTCATGAAGGGCGCGAATGGTTAAGCGAATCGTTCCTTTTGAGGCGGACATTCCAAATGCTTTCTCGCCTAAATCGATTTGGACAACCGTGCATAGAACTAGTCCCTCATTAAGTTCTGGTGAAATGAATTTCGGAATCTCTTGTACGATATCTGCGATTGCTAGAGAGGGGTTCTTACCATTTTCAGGTTGACTTGCGTGAGCGGGAGAACCCGTTAATTGAATAGTCATCCCCTTAGATGCACACAACATCGTGCCATCTTTAACAGCAACTGTTTTGAATGGAAGACCACTCATATTGTGATAGGCGTAAATTTCATCAATCTGGTGTTCGTCGATGAATTCTACACATTGAATCGCCCCGTCTCCAGTTTCCTCAGCAGGTTGGAAGAGGCAGAAAATATTTTGGTCCGCCCCGTTTTGATCAACCTCCAACGCAAAAGCTGCTAGTGTTGCTGAATGCCCATCATGTCCGCACTTATGTGCTTTTCCAGGATATTGAGATGCCCAGGGGATATCAATGACTTCGTCCATTGGAAGTGCATCAAAATCGGCTCGGAAGGCAATGGACGGTTTATCCACTCCTGCTCGATAGATTGCGTAGAACCAAGTCCCTTTATCTACAATCTCAAAGTGAGTTGTATGCGTTTTCAAAAAGTCCATTAAGTATTGTTTGGTCCATACTTCTTCGTTTGAGAGCTCAGGATGTTGGTGCAAATCATGACGCAGTTGCTTTGCTAATTCAAAATTATGACTATTCATGCTGTGTTTACCTCCTAGCGGTTTTCAACTTCCTAACAGTCAATTTATGAGTCTGAACTGTTAGTCAATTAATTATATTGTATATTGTACATTATATTTTATTTTTTACAATAAAAAAATTCCGCATAGAGATGCAGAATTTCTGAACAGATAGATTTTTAGTTATAGGGGAATAAGCTCGGCTTTTTCAGCATTCCAATGAACTTCCTTCAAGTAACTTTCTAGTTCAGCCGTTTTGCCTTCTCGGAATAATTCAAGCATTTTGCGATGTTCATGATTAGTTTCCCTTAGTTTGCTAGCTGTCCATATCGGGTCTTCCATCCAATCAAACGTCTTTAAAAACTTCTTTTCTAACTGTAGTAACAAGGTGACAAGACTCTTATTCGGACAAACGGATAAATAGACATTATGAAACGATTCCTGCATTTTGTGATACATGGAGAAATTTCCTGTATTGATAGCCAAATCAATGCTTTCAATATAGAACTCCATTTCTTTCAGGTGCTTGTCGGTCAGCAAATGTGTTGCCAAGGAAGCAGCTAGCCCATCTAATGCTCCTATGATCAAATATGTTTCTTTGGCCTCCTCTGTAGTCAAGCTCTTGATGATGAATCCTTTTCGAGGGATATTTTCTAATAATCCTTCTGACGATAGTTGAATCAATGCTTCGCGTACGGGCGTTCGACTTACTTTCAACGCATCACAAATAGCGTTCTCATTCACTTTTTTACTAGCTGTGAGCGTTCCGTTATTGATTTGCTCGACGATATAGTTATAGACATGATCTGTTAACGACAAATAGTTTTTCATATTAAAAACCTCAATATCTTTTTGACCTCTATTATATAGGTTATTTTAAGAAATTCAATTTAGAAATGAAAAGTATTGGGATTACTGGTGAAAGTAGGTATGATGAGAGTATCTAATTTTACAGGAAGAACTAGACGAACAGGAGGAATTGCATGAAAATAGGAATCATAGGGACAGGCAATATCGCGACTTATCTATTGGGGAAAATCAATGACGAAAACTGGTTGAACGGTGAGGTCATAGCGCTATTCGGTCGCAATCGAGAAGTAGGAGAGGACCTTGCGTTGCGCTATGGAATCGATTTCCATACAGAGTTTCAAGACTTTCTAGATACACCTATTACTATGGTAGTGGAAGCCGCAACGATAGAAGCCGCGAACAGCTATATGAAAGCCGTTGTGGCGAGCAAGAAAAATATGATTGTGAGTAGTATTGGCGTGTTTAACGATATCCAGTTGATCGATGAACTGAAAGAACTCGCGGAATCGAAAGGGGTGCATGTGGCACTTCCTTCGGGTGCGATTGGTGGGTTGGATTTGCTGAAATCTGCGAATGCAATTAACGGATTAAAACATGTGCAAATCACTACTAGGAAATCTCCTTCTTCACTTGGTCTACAAGAGGATCATAAAGAAGAGTTGCTTTTCGAAGGCTCTGCAAAGGAAGCGAGTCTAAAGTTTCCTAGGAACATGAACGTGGCTTTGGTGCTAGCCCTCGCAGGAATTGGTATTGATAAAACGAGAGTACAAGTCGTAGTAGATCCTGCAGTCAAGCGGAATACCCATATAATAGAGGCAGATGGTGATTTTGGGAATATGAAGTTGCAAATCGAAAACAATCCTATGCCAAATAATCCAAAGACAAGCCACCTTGCTGCTCTGAGCATTTTAGACGTATTGAAAAACAAACATCAGTCGATAAGAATCGGAAACTGAGTAGTCTTAATGAATATTAAAAAAGTAACTGTCCATTTTCTTGAGGACAGTTACTTTTCTATGGCTTAATGTGTTCTTTCAGAGACCTGTGAAGTCGTTTTGCTGTGCGATTTTTTCTTCTGGACAGCCATCGATAGTGAAATTGCTGCACAAACAAACGCAATAATGACGATGAAGCCACCGACAGCAGGCATGCTGGTCACGCTTCCTGTGTGACTGAATGCAATACCCCCAACACCTGAACCGAGAGCAATCCCGACTTGAAGCGCGGAATTGTTAAAGCTCTGGTGGATATCCGATGACACTGGGTCTGTTTGAATGATGTAATCTTGCTGTGCTGGTGCGAGAGCCCAGCTGAGTGCTCCCCAAATCATCATAACGATGATGAAAACTGGCATAGAAAACGTGGAGTAGGGAAGCACGAACAAACTAAGTGAAAACGTTCCTAATATAATTAAAATACTCTTTTGAGAGCCAATGCGTGAAGCAAGTCCTCCACCGAAAGCGCCACCTGCAACGGCTGCGAGTCCGAATAAGAAGTAAAACACACTAATTGATGAAGAGCTAAGGTTCATCGTCGTTTCAAGAAACGGTGTGAAATAGGCGTATACTGAATAATGTCCTGCGAGCATAAACATCGTTGCTAAATGTGCGAAGACGATTTTTTTGTTCGCTAATGCTTTTAGTTGTTCACGTAGTGGCTGTACGTTACCTGTAGGGATTTCATCGAAAAACTTACTGATCAATAGAATGCTTCCGATTGTTAGGATTGCGATTCCAAGGAAAACTGTGCGCCAGCCGAATGCATTCGTAATGACGATTCCAATAGGTACACCGAGTACAAGTGAAGAACTAATTCCCATATAGATATAGCCTAATGCTTTCGCACGCACATTTGGTTTTGAAATGCGGGCGGTAATGGTTAAGGAGAGGACGATGACTAACGCTGCACTTGCTGCGGTCAGAATCCTAGCGGCCATCATCATAGCAAAGGTTGTGCTGAAATATGTGAATACGTTTCCTAAGAAAAATACCGATAATGCTAGTAAATATAACTTCTTTCGTTCTATTTTAGCTGTTAGTGACAGCAACACAGGTCCAGCGATTGCAAAGACCAATGCAAATATTGTAATGAGTTGCCCAGCCGTTGCGATCGAAACTTGCAAGTCTTCAGCGACTACTGGCAAAATACCGCCTACAACCAATTCGACTAAGCCTACTGTAATTGCCGAAATGGCTAATAAAAATACACGAATGTCCAACTAATCTCCTCCTGCTATTATTCTTTATCGAATTTGAATATAAAAAAAAGTCCCGACTACAAAAATTCTTTTGTAGTCAGGACTTAACGGATCCTGGTAGAGACCCTCGAACCATATTATCGAGGTTATACAGATTGATTTTTAGTATGAAATTTTTCCTTCTCATAAATTTATCATGAAAATTGGACGGTGGCAAGGGTAAGACGTCTGACAACCTAAAAAGTTAGCGATTAGCATGTGAGCAAAGTAATTTCAATCTAAAGTGCAAATACATAAATATAAAATGAACTTTTTACCTGTCTGGAAACTCTTATAAGGGAGAGGTGAGCGAATGAGGATTGTCAAGTTGGTCAAGAAAGCGAAAAAAGGAAATAAAGAAGCACTGCTGCAACTAATTAGCGAGCAGCAAGATGCTTACTATCGATTGGCATTAACGTATATGGGCAATTCTCATGACGCGATGGATGCTATGGAAGATATGATTGTGAGCCTGTACCATTCAATTCCTCAACTGAAAAGAGAAGACGCATTTTATAGTTGGAGCAAAACGATTCTTGTGAATCGATGTAAAAAGCTATTGCAGCAGAAAAACAAGGTCGTTCCTATGGAGAACACGGATGAAAAATTAGAAAAACCTATCATTACTGCTGATGCGACTAACTCTTTTACACAGACCGAACAACGGATGGACTTGAATGACATGTTGAGTACGCTAAATGCGAACCAGCACGAAGCGATTGAGTTAAAGTATTTACATGATTTGGACCTTCAAACAATTGCCGACATGACGAACGTGTCAATCGGAACCGTGAAATCCCGTATTTTTCAAGGACTTAAGAAAATGCGTGAGCAATTCGGAGGTGAATGGAATGAATGAGTTGGAAAAGTATTTAGAAAAAGAAAATGAGCGTTTAAAGAATAATAAAGCTCCTGAGGAATTAAACGAACGTTTAAGGCTAGCATTAGAACAAACACCTTCGCAACGTAAAAACAAAGCTCCCAAATGGATAGCTGTCGCCGCAGCCATAATGTTCCTTTCCTTTGTAAGCTATAACTACAATGCATTTGCTTACTATGGTAAGAGATTGCTTGGTTATGATGAATTAATGACGGAAACGCTAGCTCAATTGAATGAAGAAGGAAGTGGGCAGTCGATTGAGAAAAAGGTAATTCTCTCTGATGGAACTGAACTGTACTTGGATGGGTTACTGACAGATGAAAACCAATCTATTCTCTATTACACAGTGAAAAATCCAAAAGGGGTCGTGGAAGAATCTTATTTTGACATGATTCGCGGTTCATGGACAAAAGCGTTTGCGACTTATGGTACATCTTCTGAGAATGAGGATGGAACAGAAATTAAGGGTATTCAAGCATTCGAAGCAGTGAGTCCGTTTGCTAAAGAACTAACGTTAGAGTATAGATACAACGAAGGAACTGAGCAGGAAGAAATTACTTTCCCTTATAATCCTAAGCTAGCAATGCAAACTGAACTGAAGCAGTCAATTCGTAAAAAAGTCCATGTTGACCAAGGGACAATCCGGTTTGACTCAATCACAGCGACACCTAGCCGCACCACGATAAAAGCAAAAGTGAATGTGGATAATTTTGACCGTATTCAGTTAGGGGGAGGAGGAGTTCAATTGCTTGCGAATGGAAAACCGGTTGAATTGACCGGATCTAGCTCCAAATCAGCAATTTTTGGGTCAGATATTGAAATTTACTATGACCAGTTACCAACGGAAATCGACACATTAGAGTTAGTTGTAGACAAATTTGTAGGTTATCAATCACTAAACGAAGCGATTGAATTATCCGGAGACGATGAACAATCTGAAGAGATCCATGGTAAGGAACTGATCATTCGTAAAATCGAAAAAACAAAGGAAGGTATTCAAGTATCGATTGCGACTGAACAAGATGTCCTATTAGAAGGTGTCTCCATCCAGTCAAAAGGGAAATCCACACCTCTTCACACCACACTACGGGCGGATCTGCTAGATGGTGAAAATGGAGAAACGTACAATGAGCGAGTCTTGCTCTTTAATAGCGATGAACTGCCGGATACACTTTCGATTGAAGGCATACACTATGCTAAGAGTTATGGAAAACACATTCAACTTATAGGCAATAAGAAAACCGTTGAGGGAAATTAAATTCCCTCAACGGTTTTTTCTGGATTGCACGGCATAATCAGCTTGGCAGATAACGAAGGGCCAACACAAGAATCCCGTAACTGAATCCCCAAGATTTGAAAGAGACTTAACTGTTAACGGTTAAGATTTAAACGGTAAGAACTTTAACGTGTAAGTTTTAAAGCTTTGAGCGCTGAGCGTTAAGCTTTTAGTTCGCTTTCACTACTATACGTTTAAAGTAATTAAAGTAGATTGGCCGGTTTTACTTATTGTCCCAAAGAAAACGCGGAAAAGAAGGGTCTTGTGGATGTCGTTTTCAATTACCCATGCAATCCAAGAAGCTTAAATTGAAATTTGTGTCACGGCATTCGATTCAGAAAGGACTGCATCTACTTCCGTTTTAAAATTAGAGATGCTTTCTTCCAATTCGTCAATGCGTTTGTTGAGATTCAAGGGGTCAAAAAGAACAAACTCGTTACGCTCCATGAAGGATTTCGTATGCAGTTCAACTTCTTCCTTTTTTGCGTTTTCTTTCTTGCCTAGGATCTCGGTCAAGTAAGATTCCAAACGCTGCGTCAACGTGTCATTTTCCATAGTTAGACGGTTAATTGCTTTCCTGCGTGCAGATACCATCGCAGCAAGTAAACTTTCTTCATGCTGTATAGATGTTTTGCGCTCAATTGCTTTCGCGACAGTCATCGTTTCCTCAGCTACCGTTACTTGTGTCACGGCATTGGATTGGACTACAGCTTCTTTAATCTGATTGCGTCGTTCAATAAGAGACATGGATTTGTCAAAACCTGCTTGAATTGTTTTCTCATAATCTTCAATGGAAAGACCATTGATTTTATGTGCAGATTTTCGATCCGTTGCGATGAAGTCTGCCTCCTGGATCGATTTAGCTATTCGATCGTTCAATGTTTTGAGTTCAGCTAATGCCCGGTGAATGGACATCGTTTGACTTGTATACATGTCTTCTCCTCCAATCGCTCTATTTAATAGTCTATCATTTCCAATTTGACGTTGCCAAGTTAGAGCTGAAGAAATGATGAGAATGAGCATGGAAAAGAGTACTGTCTACCATAAGAGTGTAGAATCGGATTAAGATACCTGTGAAAGGGATTCAATAAGAGAAGGAGGCTCAGTCAATGGGAACCTGGTTTCCAAAAGTATATGATGCAGCTATGAAACCGCTGGAAGAGATCTCTTTTAAAAAAATTAGAATCGACCTCGTTAAGAAAGCAGAAGGACGGGTATTAGAAATAGGCTCAGGAACAGGGATCAACTTCCCATACTACAAGAATGCTCTTCGAGTGGATGCGATTGAACCCAACCCCTCAATGAGCAAGCGAGCGGAAGAACGGCTGCGAAGCGCACAAGTCCCAATTCAGGTACATGAATCCGGTGCAGAGTCATTGCCATTTGCAGATGATACGTTCGACACTGTCGTTGCCACGCTTGTGTTTTGTACAATTCCAGAGCCGATGAAAGCACTCGCGGAAATTAGACGTGTGAGTAAACCGGGAGCACGGCTTTTATTTTTCGAACATGTCCGGATGGAGCCAGTCTTGCTCAGTAAAACACAAGATCTCTTGAATCCGTTATGGGAAAAGATTTGCGATGGGTGCCAGCTAAATCGAGATACGCTGGATTTAATCAAAAAGTCGGGGATTGAAGTCGCTAAGGTTGAAGAATATTATGCGAAGTTATTTTTGTATATTGAAGGAAAAAACGGGACGATAGAAAGGAAGAGTCATGATGAATAAATGGCAAGAGCGTTTTAATCAGACAGATTATGTATTTGGGAAAGAAGCCAATGCATTCGTCCAAGAAGCAACGGAGCGATTTACAATCGGGCCTGATGTTCTCGCGGTTGCTGAAGGTGAAGGAAGGAATGCAGTCTATCTAGCGGAGCAGGGCTGTGACGTAACGATTTGGGATTTTGCCCAATCCGGATTAGACAAAGCTCAGGCACTTGCAAAAGAAAAGGATGTTCAGCTGAAAACAAAGATTCAAGATTTGCAGGAAGCGGACTGGCCAACTGATGAGTACGATGCAATCATTTGTGTATTTGGTCATTTTAATCCGGAGTTACGGTTGCAGACACTGAAAGGAATACGTGAAGCCGTTAAACCAGGTGGTCTGTTTGTAACTGAAGTCTATGCCAAAGAGCAAATCGGTTATGGCACGGGAGGCCCCAAAGACATAACGTATTTGTATGACTCAGCGGACTTTGATGTGTTCGCGGATTGGGAGCATTTACACTTTGAAAAGAAAGAAGTAGTGCGCGAAGAAGGCGCGGGTCATAGCGGATTGTCTCAAGTTATTCAATTTGTTGGGCGGAAAAAGTAAGGAATACAAAAGCCGGGCACCGTGCTATCTACTGCACGGTGCCCGGCTTTTCATCATTAAATTGCTTCTCGAACACGGTCGAACAACACATTATTCTCTAAATGTACATGCTGGAAGGTATCTTTTTCGAACTGTTCAAGACGTGCGTATACAAGTCGATACGTGCCGCAAGCTTCCTCTGGAGGTGTGAAATTATTAGTGATTTCCCGTAGTTCGTGAAGGAGTCGGCCAGCATTATCGTGCTCTTGTTCAAGTTCTGCGACATGTGGTTTTAACTGCTCTTTCAGTTCAGGTGTTGGGTTTGCTAAAAATTCAAGGATGAGAGGGAAGACGTTTTGGTCTTCATCGTCTGTATGATCGATTAGTTCAGCCCGCAGCAATTTAAAAATTTCTTGAACACGCAACAAATGCGGATGGTTTTCTCCGTGCACACGCGCGACTTTAGTGACATATGGAGCAAGCAATGGAAGTTCTTCGCGCAAACCTGTATGATATTTTTCTTGAATATGAGCAATGAGTGTTTTCTCTCCAAAGGAGGAAGGCTCCAGCTGTTCTCGTAATTCTCGTTTCTCTTCGATTTCTTGAACACGTGTTAAGACGTCAGCAGGATTTAGTTCTCGTTGAACAGCTGCTTCTTGCAATGAAATTTTACCTCCACAGCAATAATCGATGCGTAAGTTACGGAACAAATCTGCACTTTGGGGAATAGCCGTGACAATATCAGAGACGTGTTGGTCAAGCGTTATTTGTGACAATGGAATTCCTCCTATTGGATTAATTGATAATCGTTCTCATATCTAATCTTACTTAAACTTTAACCGGTTTCATATTGGGGAAATGCCTACATCTTTAATATCTTCTTAATTAACGGAATACTCTATTTGACAGAAAAATTTAACTATGATAGGTTTGTTCAATCGACAACCGAATAGTAAAGCAAGAGAAATAGGTGATTTAGTAGAAAGTTAGACTAGATCTTAAAAGTGAAGCCGGTGAATACAATCCGGCGCGGTCCCGCCACTGTGACAGCTTTTCGCTGAAGCCAGATAACTGCCTAGTTTCTATGACGCTATCCCCTACGGTCGATAGGGAGTGTTAGAATGCGCACGCGCAACCTATTATGTTGCGTCCACATTTCTGACCCTCGTTAGAAGTGTTTTTTTTGTACAAAAAAACACGGCTTATCATATGAGAAGAGGAGAGGAAATCATTTGTCAATTATCAGCAGTTCGATCGGGTATCCGTATATCGGAGAAAATCGCGAATGGAAACGAGCACTTGAAGCGTTTTGGGGAGGAAAGATTGAAGAGCCAGAATTCCTTGAAACAGTAGAGAAGATTCGGTTGGAACGTTTACAAAAGCAAAAAGATGCAGGAATTGCTCTCATCCCAGTTGGGGAGTTTACATTGTATGACAGAATGCTCGATACAGCAGTCATGTTCGGGATGATTCCTGAGCGTTACGAATGGGATGGCGAGGACGTTCAGCTATCCACGTATTTCTCAATGGCACGAGGAAATGACGATGCCGTTGCGTCAGAAATGACGAAATGGTTTAACGCCAACTATCATTACATCGTTCCGGAATATGGCACCCGAAAACTGAAATTGACAGAGAACAAACCGTTGACGGCTTACTTGGAAGCGAAAGAAAAGTTAGGAATAGACGGAAAACCTGTCTTGATTGGACCGTATACGTTCATGAAGCTTTCAAAGGGATACGCGGAAAAGGACGTCCCAGCGTTCTTACTTCAGTTGATATCACTATACACGCAAGTTCTCCGTGAGTTATCTGAAGCGGGAGCGAAGTGGGTGCAGCTGGAAGAACCGATTTTATCTACATCAATTACAAAAGATGAAATGCAAGCCGTGACGGAAATCTATAAACAACTAAACATTGAAGTACCAGAATTGAATGTTCTTGTACAAACTTACTTTGACGCTGTCGAACATTATGAAGACGTTGTTGCGTTGCCAGTGGCAGGAATTGGCTTAGATTTTGTAGCAGGAAAAGAGAAGAACCTAGCGCAATTGAAAGCGCATAGTTTCCCTGAAGATAAGGTCCTCGCTGCAGGCGTAATCGATGGTCGCAATATTTGGCGTGCTGACTTGCAAGCGAAAACTGAACTTGTGGATGAACTTCTTGAGTCTGTTTCGGAAGACCGCGTATGGATTCAGCCTTCTAGCAGTCTGCTCCATGTACCGGTTACGTTGAAATCGGAAGTGAAATTAGACTCGGCGATCAAAGATGCGCTAGCGTTCGCGGATGAAAAACTCGAGGAAGTAACGACGCTTGTAAAAGGAGTACGTGAAGGAAAGCAATCTATTGCAGAATCAATCGCTAAAAGTGCAACTGCCCGTGAAAAGCTTGCAGCATTGCCGGCACGTAATCATCCTGAACTGCGTCAAGCAGTGGAAAACATTAGCGTGCAAGACAGTAAGCGCAAATCAGCAGCACCCGAACGACGCGAGAAACAACAACAAGCGTTAGGATTACCGCTGTTACCCACAACAACAATTGGTAGTTTTCCACAAACTCCGGAAGTTCGCAGTACGCGCAACAAATGGCGTAAGGGCGAATCGACGGACGAACAATACGAAAAGTTCGTGCACAGTGAAATCGCGAAGTGGATTGAAATTCAAGAAGAAATCGGTTTGGACGTATTTGTCCACGGGGAATTCGAGCGGACGGATATGGTGGAATACTTCGGAGAGAAACTAGGCGGTTTTGTATTCACAGAAAAAGCATGGGTTGTTTCTTATGGATCACGTTGTGTTAAACCACCAATTATCTATGGTGATGTAACATTCCTGAATCCGATAACAGTGGAAGCGTCTGTCTATGCTGCATCACTGACAGATAAGCCGATGAAAGGGATGCTGACAGGTCCAGTGACGATCCTGAATTGGTCATTTGTCCGGGATGACATTTCTCGTAAAGACGTCACGTATCAGATTGCTCTCGCATTACGTGAAGAAATCGAAGCATTAGAAACAGCTGGAATTCCAATCATTCAAGTAGACGAACCCGCACTTCGTGAAGGGTTGCCACTGAAGAAATCTGCATGGAATGACTACTTAGATTGGGCAATCACTGCGTTTAGAGTCGCAACCGGTTCAGTAGAGGATACGACTCAAATCCATACGCATATGTGTTATTGCGAGTTTAACGACTTCATCGATTCCATCAGCGGATTGGATGCAGACGTGATCTCTATTGAAACGTCACGGTCTCACGGAGATCTAGTGTCCGCTTTCAATGACTTCTCCTATGACAAAGGGATTGGTCTTGGCGTCTATGATATCCACAGTCCGCGAGTACCAGAAGTGCAGGAAATGGTCGATGTCATCGAACAAGGACTAAGCGTTCTGGAACCTACTCAATTCTGGATTAATCCAGATTGTGGATTAAAAACAAGAAAGAAAGAAGAAACGGTTGCAGCACTAAAAAATATGGTGGCAGCCACGAACAAAATGCGAGAGAGCTTAGAAGTCCTGCAAAAATAATATAAATCTCTTTAAGAAAAGCGTGAATGGGACCCATTCGCGCTTTTCTTTTGGCTATAAGTAATTGTTCTCGTGGATCAGGAATGTGCGTAATGTATCAGTCGATTGAAATCATGACCATTCAAGTGGTATCAAGTTAATAATAATACCCTGCGAGAGCGTGTCCCATAAATATTTTATAAACACGAAATATGTAAAAAATGCTCAAATTTAGATAGCTATAAATCTAGTTTGTCCGTATACTTAAATTAGTAGAATGTGCTCTGCAATATAATACTAGAAGAGTCAGTGAAAACTAGTGAAAGGAGAAGAACGATATGAAAAAGAAGGAGTTATTTATTATTCCTTTGGTCACTCTAGTGACACTGATGTCTTTAGGGGCGCGTGCAGATGAGTCAAGCGAATTTATCATCTATGGAAACCATGAAAACATGAGTGAAACGTCCAGAGACTATTTAATAAATTGTCTGGACGATAGAGGCATCGAGTTTAAACTGGATGCACAAAAGAATATTCTAATTCAGGAACGGGATAACAATATGGCAGTTGCTTCTTGTTCTTAATAATATAGTCTGTAGCATCCTGTGGGGGTGCTGCAGTTTTTTTATTTTGCAGAAAATGAATCGGAAATGAAGTGGCGTACGTCTATAGACAAAAGGCAGGTGGTGGCAGAAGTGGATATCGAAAAAGTGATGGACGACTACGGCGATTATTTACTTCGAGTCGCTTATGTCTATGTCGAAAATCAAAGTACCGCAGAAGATATAGTACAAGATGTACTCATTCGGTACTACCAACGGTCAGACCAATTTAGGGAAGAGAGTTCTTTGAAAACCTACTTGGTTAAGATGACTGTAAACAGAAGTCATGATTATTTAAGAAGTTGGACACATAAACGTATTCTATTGAAAGAAAAGATTATTGGGACGAAAGCGAAGGGCACACCAGAAGGATACATGATTGAACAGGAGACTACAGAGTCTGTGTTAACCGCACTGTTATCCATGAAACTGATCTATCGTGAGGTGTTGGTTTTGTACTATTACAAAGAATCCTCAACAGTAGACATTGCAAATATTTTAAGTTGCCCTGAAGCCACAGTACGGACTCGACTTCAACGTGCCCGCGTCCAATTGAAAGAACGTTTAGAAGAACAGGAGGGATTTTCTCATGGATTCGATTAAAGATCAGTTGAATGCGGAGTTGCAAAAAATCACCTTCGATGACAAACGAAAACAAGAGCTAATTCATACTGTCAAAAAAAGTCGGGAGTCTAAAACACTTGGTCCAATAAGGACTTATCGGATGGTGTTCTCGGCATTTGTGTTGTTATCATTGACTTTGGTATTTATCTCCAGAAGCATGGTGAATCCTACAAGAGTCACGCAATCAGAGGGCGGAGGGACACTAACTATTCTGGATTTACTTTCATACGATTCGGTGAAAACCGTATTGCTGGCGGTTCTATTTTTAATAATCTATGGCTTGTTTAAACAGAGCATTCGAAAACAGGGAAGAGCGTTGCCAACTTGCGCAAATTGCGGAACCAAATGGACTCATAAGTTAGCGCTGAAAAAAGCATTTAGAAATGAAAAAACTAAGTGCCCGAACTGTGGCATGGAAAATTATCAAACACGGAAGTCTAGGAAGAAAACGAGCTCATTCCAACTTCTTATACCACTGATGATTATTACGGCCAACGTATTTGAACATGGTATTTATGGAACGTTTATCTACCTAGTATTTTTAGCGATATTTATCATTCGCTTGGTTCCATACTACGTAGAGTTGCAGTTGGATGATCCTATGAATGAACCGCTGTGGTGAACAACTAACAAATCCGTATTCATCCCCATTGGATGGATACGTTTTTTTATTCGCAAAAAAGGGGACAAACCTTAAAAAAACAATATTTAAGACTCGAGGGATTTCGAGTTTGTACTTTTTAGGAAAAAGCAGGATGAGGTATGAAAAAGAGCGGCGGTCACTGTTTACTCATACCAGTGAAAAGGGAATAGAGGATGAACAAGAAAGGGATAGGAGGAAAGCAGATGAAGCAGTTCTTGCAACTGATTGGAATTGGAATAACAAGTGGCGCAGTTTTAGCTGCACTGATGCAGTTGGTCTATACACTAACAGGAAATGAAGCGTATATCCTGCTGTATAATGTGGATTACTTTCCAATCATCCATATTTGGCAGGATAGTTCCTGGTTTGGTATTGTCTTTCATTTCGTTTTTTGTATTGTTAGTGTCATCGGATTATTTTACATATTGATGTTGTTCAGATGGCAATATAAAATGTGGCCATATGTTGCGGTCTATACGGTAGGGAGCGGTATTTTATATTTCTTGACGCTGCTTACCGATCAGCCACCCGCCGCGGATGATGGCCTGGCATGGTTCTACTGGACATTGAGTCATTTGGTGTTCAGCCTGATTGTGGCAGGAATGATCGTCAGATTTGTTAGTCGAAACGACTCAAAGATAAGAGTTAGCTAAAGTGTTGTTCTAAAAAGAGGGATAGTCCAATGAACGCAGAATAACAATAATATACAGGCTGGCTAGAGGAGGATCATCTTATGAAATTAGCAGAAGCTTTAATAGCGAGGGCAGATTACCAAAAGCGCATTGAACAGTTGAAAAAACGAATTCATATGAACTTGAAAATCCAAGAAGGTGATGAGCCTTCGGAAGATCCAAATGAGATGCTTTCGGAACTTGCTAATATCCGTCAAGAGCTTACATCATTAATCAAAAAAATTAACCGAACGAACTGTGAGATAAAGTTTGACGAGGAACGAACACTCGCGGATGCGTTAACGGAGCGTGATCAGTTGTTCGATCAGCGATCGCTACTGACGAAAGTAGTGGATGAAGCATCCCAACAAGTTGGTCGATATAGCCAATCAGAAATCCGAATCGTCAGCACAGTAGATGTGAAGTCGATTCAAAAACAAGTGGATCAATTATCAAAAGCATATCGGGAAATGGATACAAAGATTCAAGGGATGAACTGGAATATTGATTTACTAGACTAACACATAACAGTCGGTAGCGAGCCGTTGTAAAGGTGAGTGCAAACCCGCCAACAGGGATAGTTGGATTAACGATAAGCAGTGGGGTCTGCTTTGCGGGTGATAACCGTCTACAAATAATGCCCAGTACTGTGACACCTGTACAAATAGATTGTCAATGTAACTACCATGCACTAATTTACAGCGCTTGCGAGGGTGGGCTCGGGGACTGAATACATAATGTAAGCATCTGTTGAACGAATAACAGATGCTTATCTTTCGTTATATGGAGGCTAACATAAAGATGATGAAAAACAAGCTGATCCATCCGACGAAACTCAGTGCGAAAGCGATGCCCATAAGGATTCCAATCGTTCCGAATCCTTTCCATGCAGAAAAGTTGTGGACAATCCCAATTGCTTTTGACATGATCACTGTCCCATATACAGATAGGCCCATTAATCCTAAAAATAGAATCGGTGACAATGCGAAAAGGATTACAAACACGGTAGCAGCTGCATCTGAATCTACGTATCTGAGTATGATTAAAGCAAACATCATGGCCCAGGAGAAAGGTAGAATGTAAATCGCTGTTAGTGAACCTAAGGGAACAACCGCTAGCATTTTTTTATAAGACCCTGTGCCTCCTAGCCACTTGCCAATCCACGTATAGAGAGCGCTATTTAAAAACCAACCAGCAGTTGTGAGGATAAACAAACCGAAAAACGCGATAGGCAGGATTACTAAAAGTGGAATCTCTTTAATGAAAAGCATCTGCGTGATGGTGAGTGGTGCAATCGCAAGTGCAGCCATAACGAGGATGAGATAGCTATACGATAATGTCTTATAATCGAGTACGTACTGGATTGTTTCTGTAGGACGAGCCCAAATGGATAAAAACGGTTTCAATGGAAAACTCCTCTCTGTAAAACTCTACTCTCTACTGTACTACAGAGGGTTGTAGAAAGATTCACATTTTAGTAATTTCAACTAAAATGCAAGGCTGAAAAAATTAATGAAGATATGATACAGTAGCTATAAACAATTAGAATAAGAAATGAGGATCGCTATGAGAATTGAAGCGGGTACAATTGAAGAGTACGTTCAGCAACTTCCAGAAGACAGACAGCAAGCCATTGAAAAGCTCCGTCACATCATTAAAGAAAATTTGCCAGCAGGATTTGAAGAAACTCTTTCCTATGGCATGATCGGTTATGTAATCCCACATAGTATTTATCCGGATGGCTATCACTGCAATCCGAAAGAACCCCTTCCATTTCTAAGCATCGGCTCTCAGAAAAATTTCATCGGCGTTTATCATATGGGGATTTATGCCTTCCCTCCAGTTCATGATTGGTTTGTCGCAGAATATCCGAAGTACGTGAAAACGAAATTGGATATGGGGAAAAGCTGTATTCGATTTAAAAAGATGGAAACTATTCCTTATGAATTGATAGCAGAGTTATGTAGAAAAATTACAGTTGATGATTACATTGCTCACTATGAAACGGCATGGAAGAAATAATGGGAAAGGCACTGAACTGTCCGTGGGGTTCAGTGTTTTTTTATGTGCGTTAAGAGGGTTTTGAAAAATTAATTTTCACCATGAACTATTTCCATGCAGCAGAGTCTAATGAATAACAAAGAGCAGGAACGAGGTGGTAGTGACGTGGATGATTTGGAAATTAGTCGAAAAGCGATTGCTGGTGATGAAGCGGCATTTTTAGCATTGTTGCAAAAGCATAAAGAGGATTTGTTGAGAACAGCACTCGCGTTTTTGAAAAGTGATCACGATGCACTCGAAACACTACCTATACCAATCCGATTCGTCTCGAACTGAATGCGTATCCCACATACATCGGAGGAAATGTGAGAGTCGAAGTGAAGTGAACGCAAAAGCCGCATATCTCTTTGAAGAGATATGCGGCTTTTAAATTTACTTCTTTTTATTCGATTGCTGATTCTTGTCGTGATTGGTCTTATTATTCTTGTTCTTCACTTTCGCATCAAATTCAGGAGCAAATTCCGTATCTGCGTTATCTAGTGGATTGTTGCTGTTACTGCTACTCGCATCTAGGTCTTTGTTTTGATACGTATCAAACGGGTTGTGCGTCCGTTCGTTCATCGTTTTTGGGTTGTTTTTGTTTCCCATGCAGGCTCACCTCCTATAGGTAAGATGCCTGGGAAAAAGGGAATTCATACATCGTTGAGAAATAAAGGAGTGGTGTGGCGGGCTTATCCAAGCTGTGATAGGGGAGTCAGCTATGCCCGCTTCTTTAAGTTAAATAATTCACGGTCATGTTCCAGCACTTTGGCTTCAAAATAATGCATGTCCTCTTTTTTGACGACTTCATCAAATTTAGCTAGTGTCTCTTGACGGAATACCGTTAACTGTCCAGTCTGTTCGTATATTGCATCTTGCCGACTTTCAATACGATTTAATTGCCCGTGCATACCACCGATTTGTCCCTGCATACCATCGAATTGCCCTTGCATACCATCGAATTGTTCTTGCAT
>NZ_JBPFDS010000004.1:127706-211499 GCF_059415065.1 Sporosarcina sp. SAFN-010
CCACCGATTTGTCCCTGCATACCATCGAATTGCCCTTGCATACCATCGAATTGTTCTTGCATACCACCGATTTGTCCCTGCATACCATCGAATTGCCCTTGCATACCACCGATTTGTCCCTGCATACCATCGAATTGCCCTTGCATACCATCAATTTGTCCTTGTATACCACCGATTTTTCCCTGTATACCATCAAACTGTTCATCAACTCGATCAAACCGTTTTTCCATATCAAGTTGACCCGTTTGTATATCTTTTAGTTCAGACAGTATTTGGTGCAACAATACCTCGCTCAATATTTCCACCTCCTTCATCGATAACAAAAGTATAGCATGTGATGAAGAAAAATTGGCTGGAAAAAGTAAGCTGAAATTGTTTGGACATTTTTCAGAGTGGTTATTTATTGACATGATATAATACAAGTGAGTGAAAAATTAGTTAATGAGAATAGAAAAAATAGGAGGAATTAGAATGGGATTTTTAGATTCATTTCTAGGTAATGCATCGACGGTAGAAACAGCGACGGTGGAAAAAGAGTTAGCACCTATTTTAGTTACAGATGAGACTGTGGAAGCAGCGTTCAAGTTATTTCGAGACATGATGGTATTTACGGAAAAGCGTTTGATTTTGGTTGATAAACAAGGGATGACTGGGAAGAAGACAGAGTATCATTCTATCCCTTATAAGAGTATATCTCATTTCAGTATTGAAACTGCCGGAACGTTTGATATGGATGCCGAACTGAAAATTTGGATATCGAGTGCGACAGAACCACTTGTAAACAAGCAATTCAAAAAGGATGCTAGCATCTATGATATTCAAAAAATATTAGCGGCTGTCTGTTTGTGAAGAGGAGAGTTAAGAAAATGGATTCTTGATGACTGTAGAACCAACAAGGGAAAAAATACGTCCGTAGTAATAAGATGGTGAATGTGGAGGTAACAAAGTGGATGAAGTTTTACTGTTACATGGATTCAATAAGACTGCGAAAGACATGGAGACGCTAGCTAATCATCTTGAAAAGTTAGGATTTCGTTGTCATTCTATCACCCTTCCGTTGACCCGCCGTGAGTTCGATTATTCGGTCCATTTTGTTTTGGATAGATTGAAGGATATTGAGGAGAATCATCCCGAAAGAATCCACCTTGTAGGTCATAGTACAGGTGGTTTGCTCATTCGTAAGGTGCTTACCCATTCTGACATTCCTGCTCGTATCGGTCGCTGTGTACAACTTGCAACACCAAACCAAGGCAGTCAACTTGCAGCACTTGCAGGGTCCTTAAAAGGATATAGCTCTTTGTTCCGTACTGTTAAATCCCTGCATGCAACCTATATTCAAAAGCTAAACATGACGAATGTCGCAGGGGTTGAAATTGGTGCAATTGCGGGTACAAACAGTAATTTATGGTTAGGACAACTAATCAAAGGACAAAATGACGGGCGCGTAGAAGTTTCCTCTGTGCATTATGCAGACCTGACAGACTTTACAACCCTTCCGTATGGACATAAAGATATTCATCATCAACGAGAAACAGCTGCGCTAACCGCACAATTTTTACAATCAGGTCACTTTTTAGCTGAACAAGAAGGGGATTTATGAGATGTGTAAGAAATCAAACGAATTCACAGTAATTGCAGAAACTAAGCGGATCTGTCTTGTAAATCTTGAGGAGTCCCACATAGAACCATTGAACCTGATTTGGGGTGATGAATCTGTCATGAAACTTTGCGGTGGCGCTTCAGATTTTTCGAAGTTCCACAAAACGATTCAAGCTTATAGCGAACAGCAATTGAATTATGGTTTGTCCGTCTATGGTGTGATGGATAAGAAAACGGGAGAGTTAGTAGGGACTGCTGGATTTAATTGGTACGGGGACCCTACGGAAACCGAGCTCATCTACCATTTCCGAAAGAAATCATGGGGACTTGGATTTGCATTTGAAGCTGCTTCCCTTTGCTTAGAAATCGCTAAAAACCATTCATCGCTTTTACGAATTTCCGCATCTGTTGATTCCCGAAACGCTGCATCTCTCCGTATTTTAGAGAAGCTTGGATTTAGGTTTAAAGCCATTCAATGGTTTGAGGATACACAGCAAGAAGAACCGACATTTGAATTGTTGATAAATGACATTAAATCAAAAGGAATGGAGGAGATGTAATGCGCCTTGTAAGACCGTCTCTTGAGTGGAAAGAGGAACACGAAGCATATATGAAGGAATGGGATGAGGAACGGATGACACCGAGTAGCTTTCATTTAAAAGAAGGCATCTCTTATGAAGACTATTTAAAAGAGTTAGAAAAGAGGGAAGCTGGTCATGATAAATGGCTGCCATGCACAAACTACTTTCTCGTAGACGATACAGATCGGGTTGTTGGGATGATTGATATCCGGCACGACTTAAACGAATATTTGCACCAAGTAGGCGGACACATCGGCTATGGCATTCATCCATCAGAGAGACGTAAAGGGTATGCAACCTGGATGCTTGCAGAAGCATTGAAACTAACGGATACGTTGGGGATAAATTCTGTGCTCATTACATGCAACGAAGAGAATATTGGATCTGCGAAAACGATTCAAAATAATGGCGGAGTAGAAGATGAAAGCTTTACCGAGGACGATGGTACCGTTGTAAGACGATTTTGGATTCATCGATAGACTATTTCAAAAACGCTTGTTTTTTACAGGAGGAATATTGAACATGTACGATCCGACGATATTTGATAACTTGAAAGTTGCTCTAGAAAATCAGCTATATGATTTGGACACTATAGAAGAACAAATCGAAATTAGAAATCGCCGGGATGTGATGGACTTTGCGGTGCTATCTCGCGAGTTTGCTTTACGGTTCGTCCTTCGCAACCATCCTGAAATTGAAGTGGAAGTCACGCTGCGTGCAAGTGTCCGTGATCTTGCCGGTGAAATCACGGAGGACCCTAATGCGAATCCAGCCTGTTCGTTGTCACTCTGTTTTCAAAAAAGTGTTGTCGATCCTGACGCTGAATGTGCTGGGATTGAACAAGTGATGGCATCGATTTGGGAACAGGATGTAGAACTCACGCAAACGATTCGTTACGTGTATGGTGAAGAAAATCCCAAGTTGATGAATTCCATTGAAGCTGCATTCAAACCACGGCTCACAGAGGACCACATGACTGAACTCTCGCTCTTTTTAGAGCATGTTTTGGATACGTTACATGTATTGAGCCGCATGCAGCACTGAGGAAGGAGAATGAAATGGAAGAAACTATTTTTATCGTAGAAGACGATGGAGCAATTTTTTCTTCATTGAGAGACCATTTGGAACAGTGGTCGTTTCGTGTAGTTGGACCAAAAAGTTTTCAAGACATCATGACTCCATTCACAAAAGTTAATCCGCAACTCGTCATTATGGACATTCAACTCCCCGCGTATGATGGCTTTCACTGGTGTCGGGAAATCAGAGCGGTGTCCAATGTACCCATCATCTTTCTTTCTTCGAGAGATCATCCGATGGACATAGTCATGGCGATGAATATGGGTGGAGATGATTACATACAAAAACCATTTCACATGGATGTACTACTTGCTAAGATTCAGGCGACGCTACGACGTGCCTACTCATATACAGAGACAGAAGAATCTAGTGATGAATTGAAATGGAATGGGACGACCATCGATTTAAAACGGTGTGTTATCCAAGGGAATGACCAGGAAATCGAGCTCACGAAAAATGAGTTTTTCATCCTTTCTATCCTGGTTGAGTCAAATGATGAAATTGTGTCACGGGATGATTTAATCAGAAAGTTATGGGATGATGAACGCTTTGTCAATGACAATACGTTGACTGTTAACGTGACACGTTTACGCCAAAAACTGAGCGATTTAGGTTTGGAAGAAGCAATTGTCACAAAAAAGGGAATGGGCTATATGGCGGTTACTCTACAGGGGAAATCCTGATGGTACGCTCATATATTGCTGATAAGAAAAGCTGGATTGCCCTATTTGTAGGATCGCTCCTATTAACGGATCTGTTGTTAGTTTTGGATAAAGGACTGTCTATCAGTAGTGTATCCATCGGGTATTTGAACCTATTGTTGCTCACAATCTTCATATTGTTTTTCATATGGCGGTATCGCAAGGAGACTGCCTACCTACGAAATCTAGACCGTCTCTTAGAAGAGTTGCCCGATGACTGGCAAGAAGGACTTCCTATTTCTGTTTTTCGTCAAGAGGCAATGATGTCCGAACTGCTTCAGAAAGTTGACGTTTCCTACCGTAAGCGGATGGCACGGATGCAGGAATTTGTGCATGCTGGGCAAAATGATACTGCAGCTTGGGTTCATGAGGTGAAAGCGCCACTTACTGCAATGAAGTTGATAATTGATGCAAATCGTCAACAGCCAGTGTTTCGGAAAATCGATGCAGAATGGTTGCGGATCCATTTACTTATTGATCAGCAATTGTATATTTCTCGACTTCCTTCATTAGAATCTGATTATGTTTTGGAAGAAACCGATGTTGTCAGATTGGCCGCTGAAGAAGTACGTCAACTGATGCCATGGTGTTTGGAAAAGAATATTGCTGTCGAAATCGAAGGAGTACAAGTGGAAGTTGTGACTGACCAAAAGTGGTGCCGTTTCATCCTCCGACAACTGTTGACGAATGCTGTGAAATACAGTCCGGTTGGCGGTACGGTGACCATTCAAGCGAAATTAGATGAAACAGGGTACGTTTCACTAACTGTAGCAGATGAAGGGCCAGGGATTCCGGCACACGAAATGCCACGCATATTCGATAGAGGATTCACAGGAAATGTAGGTCGAATCCAACACGGTGCGACGGGACTGGGTCTATATTTAGCCAAACAGACGGCTGAAAAAATAGGAGTGCGATTGCACGGACAATCAGATGGTTCATCTGGCACAAAGATGGTGATGACGTTCTCTACAGAAAATGACTTTGACGCAACACGTAAGTAGCGAGTTTATGATCACATTTAGAGTTTTATGATCATTTTCATTGGTTTATGATCACAAATCGAGTTTTATGATCACATTTCGGAATTTATGATCACTTTCATGGATTTATGATCAATTTATCGTTTTTATGATCACTTTCCATGATTTATGAGCACATCGCAAAGCGTTGAGTCGTCCGGAATTGTTTCTCACTATGAAGAATACTTTCACCTCCCGAATACTGGTAGTAAATGCTTTGCAAGACGAGGCACACAACCTGAGTCTTTGTTTTGATTGGTGAAGAGCACTTTTGGAGAGAGCAGGTTTGTTGCTTGCCTTTAGTCATGCCGGGAACAAGGATGACGCTGGTATTTTCAAAGGGAAATGATTTGGTTCAACCCGTAAGTGACAAAACTGTAAGGTTGCCCGCGCAGTTTGTCATCCAAATCGAACGACCCCACTGTATTTCTGCAGTAAAGTGAGTGTATAGAAATCAGGGAGGCGTTTTAAGTGTCACAACAAATAACTATGTTAGAAGCCACTTCACTTCGTAAGTCGTTCGGAAAACGTGGACAAATACAGCACGTATTAAAAGGAATCGACTTCCGGGTGATGGAAGGTGAATTCGTAGGAATCATGGGTCCTTCTGGTGCCGGAAAGACAACATTGCTCAATGTACTCGCGACGATTGACCGTACGACTGAAGGCTCGATTAAGATAAATGGAACAGATATTTCTTCGATGAACGACCGCAAACTATCGCAGTTCAGACGCGATCAACTTGGGTTCATCTTCCAGGATTATAATTTGCTCGATACATTGACAGTGAAAGAGAATATATTGCTGCCGATTTCAGTGGGAAACGTAAAACGTGTGGTGGCGGAAGATCGCTTCAAATCAATTGCACGTACTCTTGGGATTCCGGAGCTAGCAAATAAATACCCAGGTGAAATTTCAGGCGGCCAAAAGCAAAGGACTTCTGCTGCACGGGCTTTGATCAACGAACCTTCGATTGTGTTTGCGGACGAGCCAACAGGTGCGCTCGATTCGAAATCAGCGGCGTCCTTGCTCGGAACATTAGCGAAAGTCAACGACGAACGGGATGTTACGATCATGATGGTAACTCATGATCCAGTCGCTTCAAGTTACTGCAATCGCGTTGTATTCCTGAAAGACGGTACGATTTACTCCGAGCTTTATCGAGGGGATCAGACGAGGCAGCAGTTCTTTCAAGAAATCCTGAAAGTGCAAGGGATTCTTGGAGGTGACAGCGTTGACGCTCTTTGACCTCGTTGTCCGCAGTATGCGGAAAAACTTGAAACATTACTACTTATACTTTTTTGCATTGATTTTAAGTGTTGTGCTGTATTTTGTATTTGCTTCGCTGCAACATGACACAACTGTGATGGAGAGGACCGCTACTTCTTTTAATATGTCATTAGCTTTTAAAGCAGCGGGAATTTTATTGCTGTTCATCTCAGGTGTATTTGTACTCTATGCGAATTCAATCTTCTTGAAACGCAGAAGCCGGGAAGTAGGACTTTATCAGCTGATAGGCTTGTCAAAATTCACAGTGGCACGAATGCTTATTACGGAAAACTTTTTGCTTGGAACCGGAGCACTTGCGATTGGTATTGGAATAGGTTTACTCGTTTCTAGAGTATTTCTACTTCTATTGATGAAATTAGTAGGGATAGATGGAGTGTTGACGTTGTCGTTTTCTGTAGCAGCGATTCTGCAAACTGTCATCGTGTTTGTCGCGCTTTTAGCGCTAACCTCACTACAAATGGCGTTTGCAGTTAAACGCAGTACATTGCTGGAATTGTTCAAAGCAGACCAGTCCGGAGAACGCATCAAAAAGCCGAAAGTAATTACTTCTGCAGTACTTGGAATTTTGGGCATTCTCTTAATTGGATTCGGCTATTGGCTGTCAGGAAATATGCTCAATAATATGCTGTTTTACAATATGATTGCTGTATTAGTTTCAGTCATTCTTGGTACGTATTTACTGTTTCGAGTTACGATTGGATGGGTACTTTACCAAATTCGGGTGTCTAAAAATGGTCATCTGGGATTGTCGAATAGCTTGTCATTAGCACCATTGATGCATCGAATGAAGGCTAATGCGAATTCATTGACGATTATTACAGTGTTGTCTGCAATGACGTTGACAATGCTAGCTGCTGCGTATTCTGTTTACTACTCCACAGAAAAAGAATCACGCTTGCTGCAACCATTCGATTATATGATTCAGGACAATGAAGAAGCTATAAATCAGTTTACGACATCACTGGATGAAGCTGGAATTGGATACAAGGCTGCCTCGATCGAAGAACTTCAGTTGAAAGCGAATTTTGAAGAGGCACCAAATCCCTTGCTGATGGGGACGGGGGTAAATATTCGAGTTGTAAGTGAGGATCAATTAGGTAATGCAGGCCACCTGATAGATGTAAAAGATCGGAATTCAGGTGTGTTTCTTGAAAGCTCGCTTTACTGGATGCTAAAGTCTGTTGATGTACCATTTAAACTGATAATGGATCCCCGCGATTTAAATAAGACAATTCCTATAGAACGATTCGCAGAAGGAAATGCATTCAATAGTGTGGAATTTTTCTCCACACTTGTTGTGAAAGAAAAGCAATTCCAGTCAATGAAATCTGAATATCTAGCACACGAGGATAATGAGCTGCATCATTCAACAGCAATTAATTTGAAAGACGAAGTACAATTTGAGGAAGCGACGAGACTCTATGATGAAATCGATGCTCGCTGGAAGAAATGGGACTACTATACACAATACCAAAACGCACTGCAGTCTAGCGGTATGCTAATTTTCATTGCCGGATTCCTTGGTCTCGTGTTCCTCATCTCAACAGGAAGTATTCTCTACTTCAAGCAGATGACAGAAGCTGAACAAGAGAAAGCAAGTTACACAACGTTGCGCCAGTTAGGATTCAGTGTTCAAGAAATCATGAAAGGCGTTGTGAAAAAGCAACTATTCGTATTTGGACTGCCACTTGCGATAGGATTGCTGCACTCGATTTTTGCTTTGAAATCTGCTTCATTTATCTTTATGAGTGATGTTACGGTACCGACCGTAATTACAATGTCTGTCTATATAGGAATCTATTTAGTATTCGCATTCTTGACTGTCGGATATTATCGTAAAACGATTCAAGCTGCGTTATAATCAAGTTATCGAAACGTCCACTATTCAAAATGAGTAGTGGGCGTTTTTTTAGAAGGGGGGATTTACATATGAAGGGGTTGCTTCATCACATTGAATTTTATGTATCTGATTTGGAGAGTTCAGTAGAATTTTGGGGATGGCTGCTCGATGAGTTAGGATACAAGGTGTACCAAGACTGGCCAGAGGGGAAGAGTTGGAAACTAGGTGATACCTATCTAGTATTTGTTCAAACGGAAGAACGTTTTCTGGATGTTCCGTATCATCGATGTAGGACTGGCCTAAATCATCTAGCGTTCCATGCGGATTCCAGAGAGCACGTGGATTTAATCACAAGGCAACTGGAGGGTCGTAACGTGCGCATTCTTTACCCTGATACCCATCCATACGCAGGTGGTGAATCTCATTATGCTGTGTATTTCGAAGATCCAGATCGCATGAAGGTGGAAGTAGTCGCTCCAAACGAATGAGTTAGGAGGTAGTTTGATGCGCTATTTGTTCATGGTAAGCATAGCTGTTTTTCTGCTGTCCTCATGTGTGCCTGATGAAAAAGACGGGAATACCGACACTAGACTAGGAGGAGATTTAATGACAACTGAGCTATTGAAAGCTGCCGATCAACAAGATACAGAGAAAGTGAAGGAACTGATTAAACAAAACGTTGAGGTGAACACGCAAGACAGCGAGGGAAGAACAGCGCTTATGATTGCAATATACAACCATGATCCTTATACCGCGAAAGCCTTGATAGAAGCCGGAGCTGATATATCTATCCAAGACAACATGCAAAACAACTGTTTCCTCTATGCAGGGGCGGAAGGCTATCTAGATATATTAAGGCTAGCGATAGAAGCAGGAGCCGATACGACGATCACGAATCGTTATGGTGGGACTGCACTTATTCCAGCTTCTGAGCGTGGGCATGTCGAAGTCGTGGAAGAGTTGCTGAACAAAACGGACGTTGACGTGAACCATGTGAATAGACTCGGGTGGACCGCACTTATGGAAGCTGTGGTTTTGAGTGATGGTGGAGTTCAGCATCAGGAAATTATTAAGATCCTACTAAACCACGGAGCAGATCAGTCGATTACGGACAATGATGGCATAACTCCGTTGCAGCATGCGAAGGACAAAGGGTATTTAGAAATTGTGGATATTTTAGAAGCGGCTAAGTAAAAAGTTTGTAACCCCATTACTCCTAATGAGACTAGGAGTAATGGAGTTTTTAATGTGAATCATACAAAAGAGCCCTTGCATTGCGAACTATATTTGATTTTAGAAATAGAGGAGGATACAGTGGATCAGGAAATAATGAAAGGCAGCATAGATTTCCTCATTTTTCCTTGATCGCCCAGTGAGATATGTAAGGGTACGAAATGGTGAAAGTACTGAAAGAGCTCAGCGACGATACGTATGAGGGGATATTATATGCGGCGTTGAAGCGTCTTGAAAAAAGACATGGATTACTTCCTACTGGCAGCAGACGGAAAGCGGCCCCAGAAAATCTTATCATCTATCCTACACGATTTCTTTGTTACGTTTGACATCTAGGCTGTTAAAACTTATAGTGAATTTACATAATGATATATTCAACTTCCGCTAAGGGGAGTAGCTAATACAGTAAAAGTCGTCAATACAGGATTTAGATCCTCGGCTTTATTGGCAACAATCGTTGTTTGCGAGACCTTACCATTTATTTGGTGAGGTCTTTTGTTTTCTTTGAGACATTATGACCGAGAATTGGTTATAGTGTCTCTTTTTTATTTTATGAAAGTTATTGGAGGTTAACCTTTGAATAATTATCTAGAACTTGCAAATTCAGTTGTTTTTAATAAGAAGAATCACCTTGTTAGCTACGACAAATCTTTAAAACTTATCGGAACAGGGAGAAGTGCATGTGTTTTCAAAGTGAAGTCAGTAAATAAAGCAATTAAAGTGTTCTTTCCTGATTTTACGTACATTGCTAAAGAAGAAGCTGAAATTTATAAATCACTTCAAGATATTAGTTATTTTCCATTTATCTATGAAGCTGGAGTGAATTATATTGTCATGGATTACATCGATGGTTATACACTATTTGAATGTATGACACATGGGAGACTCATTACATCAGATCATATTAAAGAAATTGATTACGCATTATCATTGGCTTCAGATTTGGGGTTAAATCCTTCTGACATTCACTTGCGTAATATTTTCATCACATCTAATGATGAGATAAAGCTCATTGACGTTGCACGTTATAGACAATTGAAAGACTGCAGGCAATGGCGTAATCTTAAAAAAGCCCATCGTCAAGTTTACTCCAAACGTTACTTTTTGAAGAAAATCCCTTCTCCATTCTTGAATATCGTGGCTTATCTTTATAAAAAGGGTCTTATACCATACTACCGATTGTGAAGTGCTAATCGTCCACTCGCACCATTAAGATACATCCTTTTATTTCATACGATGAAATAAAGGGATGTATCTATAATTATCTGGTTGTCGATGACAAGTGTCTAACGACTCTAGTCCAGATTAAAAGTGCTCATTGAATATTCTTCAACTGCTAGAGATATTTCCATCATAAAAGTTAAAAAGCGCAACATGTGCAGAGAAAGGTAATGAACTTAAAGCGAAAAATCGTTCTGATCCATCTCTTTTTAATAGTAGAGTAACTATTTGTCACTAAGTGAATTTTTCAAGTACTTTTATATAACTCTATTTTAAACATCATTCCCCACTAAAAGAGGGCATTGTCACATGCCCAGCATAATGGTAATCTGAAACAAATGCTTTCATTGTATTGTGGGGTATCAATCTGTGGGACTCTATTTGAAAAAATTGCCGGTAGGCTTATCTATCTTCTCGCTTCTATTTATATATACCATCTATCTGTTCCACCTATTCAGCTCGGGAGATGCCCATATGAGCTTTTTGCTGATCGGGGTTTTAATAAGTTCAGCACTTCTACTTAGCTCAACGAATTTAAAGAATTGGATGAGCAGACGTCGTGCAGTGATGAATACTTTGCTCATTGTGAATGGTTTCTTAGTAGGTTATGGAACGATTCTCGCAAAGTATTTAGAACGCCCGTTTTCAACAAGTCTCTCAATCATCGGTTATCTGTTGGTAGTGTGTGTAATCATTTGCATTTATCGAACGAGTCTTCATGATGAACTGGCAACAAACGCGAAGGTATTACATGCTATCAACATCACAATCGGCATCGCGTTAACAGCTGGTACGTTGTATTTTACATACATATTCTTTTTATTCAGTGAAGATGGAAACGGTGAGATCTGGAAGTTATTTGTTCCACTTATATTGTATGGAATCGCTTATGTAATTCAAATGAAGGCATTAGGAGCACAGCGTAAGAGTATTGTGTATACAGTTGCTATCATACAAATCCTTATGCCAATTGTGCTTCTTCTATTACGGATGGTAGTACCAGGGGAGGGAGGGTTTTGAGAAAAACTATTCTGTTCGCTAGCATAATTATACTAGTGACAGGAATTTGCTTGTTGCTCGGGTTCACCTATAGCATTCCAGACGAGGAAAAACAACAAGGACTGACGGGGCAATTTGATGTTTCCGCACAAGGGGATATTGCATATGTAACATACGAAAGAGGAAAGCCCACGCTATACGTGAAATCTGATCAGTTGAGACAAGTCGTTCAACTTCCTCCTGATCAGTCGATTTTAGACCTTGCAATGATGCCAGACGGAAAAACAGTGCTCTATGTAAATTCGGACAAAGAGTTGGATGAGCATAGTAAAAGTGTCATACACCAAGTTAATATTGAATCGGGGAAAGATGAAGTCCTTTTCACAAACGATGCCATAGTTATGGAGCTAGTGATCGACCCGAAGGATGAAAATCGAGTATTTTACGTGCAAGCAGCCCAATTCTCCAACTATTCACCGGTCGCGAGCTTGTATCCACATGACTTCGACGTGCACAGTGTTCAGTTGAAAACGGGGGAGCATCAGCAACATACGGAGTTAAACAAATACAGTATGGCCTCTCTTCAAGTTTCCAGCGAAGAGGATTCCATCTATATACAAATGGATGACGATGCGGATGTGGAAACAGCTGAAGACACCTTTGAAACGAAAGGTCGTGTTTTTAAAATTCCATTATCCAACCCTGACCACAAAATGGTGATTAGTATTCCAGAAGATACTCAGGATCTCTATGATTTCGTGCTCATTCCTGACCGTTCCGAACTTGTTTATCAAGCGGTAGCTGGGACGAATTCGGAGGGGATTTTTGAATATGAGTTGTTCACGTATAATTGGGATACGCAAAGCATTTCACAACTCACGCACTTACATGAGTATGCTGAGTACCCCATCTATGGAGCTGACGGAAAAGTGTATTTTATGGTCGATCAAGACTTTGGGGGAAGTCGTCCAAACAATTCGTTGTATAGGATGAATCCAGATGGAAGCGGTGTGGAAGAAGTATCGCTTGAGGAATAAAATTGGTTTGTAATTGAAAGACATGAAAAAGCAGATGCCCACGTTTAGTTGTGGGCATCTGCTTTTTGTATAATTTAATTACTTTGTACTCTCCCCATATACTCACCGGTTTCAGGGTTATAAAAGATTTCAGCTTGCTTGCCGTCGATCAAGCCTTCCACAGAGATGAAAATATTTTCAGCATCCCTTAATAGACGGAAATGAAAACCGTTGGAAAACGAATCACTCTTGGGGCCAGATTTTAGATTGAACTCTTTGATTGCTGATTTCACGATCAAGCTACTGTCGATTTTAATTGAAGATGGTTTGATTGTCTTTTCATAGGAAACATCTCCAACCCTATAGTTTATTAACTTCCCCTTTTCAATAGCGAAAACAAGACTTTTATTGCTATCCGTAAGCGAGATATAACCTTGCCAATTCCCGCGCTTGCCATCCCTTCCACTAACTTCACCATCATTTACGCTATTCATAAAGACGAGTTCAGGATTCGAATCGAATTCCTTGGCCTTTTTCATACCGATGAAATAAGCATCCAGCAAGGTGATTTCCGTCTTTTCGACAATGGTAGGAAAGCATATTTCAAGCAAGGACTTGTTCGGAGCTAGTTTTTTATAACCGATTATTCCTATAACGACCAGTATAAGGACGAAGATAAGTTTCCGTTTCAAAAGTGGTTCCTCGCTCTCTAAAGGTGATCAAAGACAATGAAGCTTTAGAGATCATATGCGGGACTGTTCTGAAATAGTGTTTTTATAACTGTACAGGGAGCCCTATTTTTAAGTGGAGACCGTCTTCAGATCTTCTTCAGATTTCACGCCAGTCACTTGGCGGATTACAGAAGCCCGTAAAAGAATGAACACAGTCAAGATTTGCAGTATGCTCGAAGTGATTAAAATCCAAGGCGCTGGCAAGAAATCATACAAAAATCCGAAGAGGACCATTCCGAGCGGCATGAGCGCCATCGCCATCGTTTCCAATATGGAGAACACCCGGCCTTTGTAATCGTCGTCGATCATTTTCATCATGAACACTTGGATAGGGGTGTTAATAAGCGGTCCCAAGGCTCCGCTTAGGAAAGAAATCGTTAAGTAAAAAGCAAATACGCCGGCGTATGGAAGGAAAAACAACAGCGGTACTGAGACTAGCCCCATCGCAAGACCCATTGCTGCGATTCCCCATTTAGATACTAGTAGTGGTGAAGCAAACGGTTTTCGTGTTGCTAAGAAGATGGACATAAGAAGGGTGCCAACCGCCATTCCCCCTTCAATCAGTCCGAAATGAGAAGGGAGTATCTTCAGTTTTTCAATAAGGATGAACGAATAGCCGACCGTGACTGCTCCAAACAGAAAGTTGACAATCAGCGCGACCCAAATCACAGACATTAGCAATGGCTGCAGTCGGGCATACGCAAAACCCGCTTTCATACTGTCTAGCATTTTTTCTTTAACGGCCCCTTCTTCCTTCACTTTACGCTTTGCAAACAGGCTGAAATTCATCGTCGACTCTAGCAAAACTGCAAGAATCGATGCACTCGCATAGAGAATAAGAAACACAGGCATGGGAACAGCACCATAGATCATTCCGCCAACTGCCGGACTGCTGATTGCTGCTAAGGAGACAGACATCTGGTTCAGGGACATCGCTTTTTGGACCCGATTTTCATCTACCAAACCTGTGATGGAAGACGTAAAGGCGATGCTCGAAAATGTTGACGCTAACGATAGAACAACGGTTGTTGTGTATATGGCAGCTAACGACAACCCATAAGTCAAGCTAACAGTTAGCAGACCAAGGATCGCTAGGGAAGAAGCGATTTGTGCCGTGATGACAATTTTTTTGCGAGAATACGTATCTGCAACGTATCCGGCAAATGGCGCCATAAGAGTACGCGGTAGGATGCTGCAAATGAGGTTCGCCGCAAAACTAGTGGCAGAACCGGTTATCTGCAAAATGTAAAAGCTAATGGCAAATGCATAAATCTGCGCACCGAATGCACTGATCATCTTACTCGCAGCAAAAGTCCACAAGTGATAGGTGGCACGCTTCAACTTTTTGACGCTTTCATCCAAAATAGTCACTCCATTCAGAAAGTTTAATAGGATTAAACAAAGAATAGCACGATAGCTCTTTCATTTCAAGAGAAAGTTTAATATAATTAAACTTAATAACAAAAGCAGGAGTGATTAGCTATGGGAACATTAGGAGAGCGGATCCGAACGCTTAGGAAACAGCGGAAATTGACATTAGAAGCCTGTGCAGGTGAGCAGATGACTAAAGGTATGCTCAGTCTGATTGAAAATAATAAAGCGAATCCCTCGATGGAGAATCTCAATTATTTAGCGAAGCGTCTCGAGGTAGAAGTATCTGAACTGATGGAGGAAGTGAGTGGCAGCGAGCTCCAAGCGCTACTGGACAAAGCCGAACAAGTTGTTAAATCTGAAGAGAAAAAAAACTACGAGAAAACTTTGGAAATGATAGAGCCGTTACTACCAAAGCTTTTGTCTGGTTACACCGCTGGCCGTTTATTAGAAATCTACAGTAAATTCTCTTATCTAATAGGCCGTTCAAATTGGCAACCAATAGCGGAAAGAGCATCAGCTATTTACGAAGAGCTCAATATTGTACCAAGGCGGGCATCAGTGGGAATCTTCTGGGCCATGGTGTTGTTCACTGAGCATCGGTATGAAGAAGCACTCACTCGGCTGTTAGAGGAGAAAGTAAAAGTGGAAAGCCGGAGTGGCTATATCGATTCTCTGACACGTCTAGATTTATACACATATGAGGTGATATTCCGTTTTGCGGTCAATGATACGGTTGAAGCGACCCGGCTGATGAATGAAGCAATTAGCTATTCGAAAGACAAAAAACTTTTTTACCAGGTCGAGCAGCTTTACCGACTGGCGGCTTATCGAGCGATAATAGATGAAGACGATGAAAAACTCGATTACTACGAGCGGAAGTTACTCCAATACGGGGAATTTGCAGAAGATGATCATGCGTTCTGGTTCACGAAACTGGTCCGGATCCATCAGTTGAATTCGTTCCACCATGACCATGAAACGGCACTCAAGAAGCTTTCGGAACTGACGGGTCCTATGCCTGAGCATGAATTCTTCACGAATTTCTTTGTTCTGGAACGCGGAAAGGCACTCTACGGGGCAGGCAAGTTCCAGGAAGCGCTTCACATGCTGCAACAAGTAGTCATCAGTGAGCAAGTGCATCATCCTTACGACCTGTCCATGTATTATGAGAAGGATGCTTATGCTGCATTGTGTGCTGAGCAACTTGGGGAGTTGGCTTACGCTCGCGAGCTCGCAGAAACAGCGGAATCTAATATGGCTCAGATGCCGGATACGCCTTACACACAGTTTGTCAGGGAGACTGCTAAACGCTTAGCGTCACAATAAATAGCACGAAAAAACAGAGAAGGCATCGTATCGATGCGTTCTCTGTTTTTTGAGGATGGACTTATTTGAAAACATGCAAACGTTCTTCGATAGGGAGGAATTCCTTTTCTCCTGCAGGCGCCACTACTTTACCAAAAGGCATTTGCGACATGAGTTTCCAAGTAGAAGGAAGGTTCCATTCTGCTTTTACTGCGTCATCGATCAATGGATTGTAGTGCTGAAGACTCGCACCATAACCTTCATCAGAAAGAGCTGTCCAGATAACAAATTGAACCATTCCAGAAGATTGTTGAGACCATGTCGGGAAATTATCCTTATATTCCTCAAATTGCTCTTGTAACGACTCGACGACTTGCATATCTTCAAAGAAGAGAATTGTTCCGTATCCACTGCCGAACATCGTCATACGTTGTGCAGTCGATTCGAAATTCTCTTCAGGTACGATTTTCTTCAGGGTATCACTTGTGATTTCCCATAGTCGTTTGCTTTGTTCACCTAACAGGACAACGACACGTGCCGTTTGTGAATTGAATGCAGAAGGCGTATGTTTCACTGCATGCTGGATGAGTTCCTCCAGTTTTTCATCGGAAAGGATCGGTTCATTATTAATGACATAAATAGAACGCCGGTTTTCAACGGACTTCAAAAATGTTTGTGACAAGATGAATTCCTCCTTAGTTTTGCGTAAAGGGCTCATATAAGAGCTGCTTCACTTCTCTTCCAGTATAGTCAACCAACTTCTTATGTGGAAGTACGCACTTTAAAGTGGTATAGTATCCAAAAAGATACCGTTAGGGGGAGTATGTGTGGAAGGTGAAGTGTCTCAATGTCGAGTAGAAGAAGCGCTCGGAATTGTTGTGGGGAAATGGAAACCTGTCATCATTTTGTATTTGTTACATGAAGGGACAAAACGATTCAGTGAATTGAAACGTAGCATGCCAGGAATTACGCAAAAGATGCTGACGAAACAGCTGAGAGAGTTAGAAGAGGAAGATATCATCCAACGCGTGGTGTACCCCCAAGTTCCTCCTAAAGTGGAATATTCGATGACGGATTATGGAAGAACTCTGAGCCCGATTTTAGAAGCGATGCATGAGTGGGGGACCCATCATGTTGTCCACAAACAGCATATGGGGATTGTTGAGAAACAAGCAAAATAGGAATAGATGTAAAAGAAGCCGCTCAGACTATTCTGAACGGTTTTTGTGATTTCAGTTTTGAAGATTCAAGCAAAGTAATTTACTTCACGAAAAATCGTGCTATGCTAGTAAACATTAAATGGAAGTGACTTACTAAAATCAAAAAGTTGTACAAGGGAAAGAAAGTTAGGAGGTTACTAATGGGCGATAAAAAAGATGGATGGCTTCGAGAAAGTACAGGCGTTAGTCTGGAAGAGGTCAATAGTACGATTAATGTACGAAACAAAAAAGGATTTTGGCGTAAACTTTTTGCATTCGCTGGCCCCGGCTCACTCGTAGCAGTAGGATACGTGGATCCGGGTAATTGGGCGACTTCGATTGCTGGCGGTTCACGTTTCGGATATCTATTACTTAGTGTAATTCTAATTTCAAACTTAATAGCCGTACTTCTTCAGTCTTTGTCTGCAAAACTTGGAATTGTAACGGGAAAAGATTTGGCACAAGCTACAAGTGCTTCCGTTGGCAAAAAGATGTCTATATTTTTATGGATTATTACAGAGTTAGCCATTATTGCGACAGATCTGGCGGAAGTGATTGGATCGGCGATTGCACTGAATCTGCTATTTGGGATTCCGTTATTAGTCGGTATTGCCATTACGACATTGGATGTTTTGCTCCTTCTCTATTTACAGAAGAAAGGTTTCCGTATTATTGAATCGATTGTCATTGTGCTAATGGCCACTATTTTTATAGTATTTGTGTTCGAAGTGATTTCCTCTAAACCGGAATTATCTTCATTGTTTGCTGGATTTATCCCGCAGACAGAGATTGTAACGAATCCGAGTATGTTGTTCATAGCCCTCGGAATTTTGGGTGCCACTGTCATGCCGCACAATTTGTATTTGCACTCTTCTATTGTACAAACACGAAATTATGAACGTACTCAAGAAGGGAAAAAAGAAGCGATTAAGTTCTCACTGATCGATTCGGGGTTCTCGTTGACGGTTGCGTTCCTCATAAACTCAGCGATCCTTATTTTAGGAGCTGCTGCGTTTTACGGAACGGAACTGGATGTCTCTGAAATTGAAGCTGCTTATAATTTGTTGAGTCCAACTCTTGGAGTGGGGATTGCCAGTACGTTATTTGCAGTGGCATTACTTGCATCGGGTCAAAATTCTACGATTACAGGAACGATTAGCGGTCAAATTGTTATGGAGGGGTTCATTAATTTACGGATTACTCCTTGGTTGAGAAGACTGATTACTCGCCTACTCGCCGTTATTCCTGCTTTTATCGTCACATGGATTGCGGGTTCAAAAGGTACAGGGGAATTGTTGTTGTGGAGTCAAGTAATCTTAAGTTTGGCACTTCCTTTTGCGGTAGTTCCGCTTGTTAGGTTTACAAGTGATAAGAAGAAAATGGGCGAGTTTGTGAATTCGTTGCCTATCAAGATTTTGGCATGGACGAGTACAGTCGTCATCATTATCTTGAACGTGTTCCTTATTGGATATGTTGTTGTGACGGGGCATGACCTCGGTTAAATGGAAAACGTCTCTTTTATAGAGGCGTTTTTTGATGGAGAAGGTGGCGGTCACCCTCTGTTTTTAGTATGATAGCGAATAGATGTGAATTGGTTATACTTCCACTTCACTTGAATCTGGGAAGAAAGAATAGGTGTACAACATGAGTTTATTAACTGTATCAAATTTGAGTCATGGTTTTGGAGACCGTGCAATTTTTGAAGACGTGTCGTTCAGACTGTTGGCTGGCGAGCATATAGGTCTTGTCGGTGCGAACGGAGAAGGAAAGTCGACGTTTATGAATATTATTACGCGGAAACTTGAACCAGACGCGGGAACAGTCTCTTGGGCGAAACGTGCTCGCGTAGGGTACTTAGATCAGCATGCTGCACTTAAGCAGGGGATGACAATCCGCGATGTATTGCGTACCGCTTTTCAATATTTGTACGATATGGAAAGTGAAATGAATGAGTTGTTTGCGAAGATGGCCGAAGTAGATCCAGATGAACTGGAAGCTATTTTAGAAGAGACTGGGCAAATTCAAGAGGACCTTGAACAACAGGATTTCTATATATTAGATGCAAAAGTGGAAGAAGTGGCAAACGGTCTTGGGCTAGATGAATTTGGCTTAGACCGTGATGTTCATGATTTGAGTGGTGGACAACGTACGAAAGTGTTGCTTGGTAAATTGCTTCTAGAAAAGCCGGATATTTTACTATTGGATGAGCCGACGAACTATTTGGATGTGGAACACATTGAATGGTTGCGTACGTATTTGCAAAACTATCCAAGTGCGTTTGTTCTAATCTCACATGATATTCCATTTTTGAATAGTGTTGTGAACTTGATTTATCACATGGAGAATCAGGAAATTACTCGTTATCCAGGAGATTATGATGATTTTTTACGTGTCCATGAGATGAAGAAACAACAAGTGGAAGCGGCTTATAAGAAGCAGCAAAAGGAAATCGCGGGATTGAAAGATTTTGTTGCGCGTAACAAAGCCAACGCAGCGACGAGTAAGATGGCACAATCTCGACAGAAAAAACTCGATAAGATGGATATGATCGAACTTGATTCTGAAAAGCCAAAACCTCGTTTTGACTTTAAGATGGCACGGACACCAAGCAAGTATTTGTTTGAAACAAACCAACTCGTGATTGGATACGACGAACCGTTATCTAGTCCACTGGACCTTGAGATGGAACGTGGTCAGAAAATCGCTTTGTCAGGTGCCAATGGGATTGGTAAAACGACGTTGCTGAAGAGTTTACTTGGAGAGATTCCAGCATTGTCTGGATCGGTTGAGCGTGGCGAGCACTTGGCCATCGGTTATTTTGAGCAAGAAATGAAGTCAGATAGTGACAAGACTTGCTTGGAAGAGATTTGGAGTGAATTCCCTCACTTTACACAGTATGAAGTGCGCGCAGCTCTTGCGCGTGTCGGTCTGACAACAAAGCATATTGAGAGTAAAGTAAAAGTATTGAGTGGTGGCGAACGGGCAAAAGTACGTTTGTGTAAGCTGGTCAATCAAGAAACGAACTTACTTGTGCTGGATGAGCCGACGAATCACTTGGATGTCGATGCAAAAGCTGAACTGAAGCGCGCGCTGACCGAGTTCAAAGGGAGTGTCCTGCTCATTTCCCACGAGCCTGATTTTTATGAGGGTGTCGTGAACAAAATGTGGAACGGCGAGACATGGACGACGAAGATGTTTTAATAGGATGAACTGCGAGTGTGCCAATGAAGGTTGGTGTACTTGCAGTTTTTTTGGTTAGCTAAATTAAATTAGCAAGCCGATACTATGAAATCCCTTAACTATGCTGAAGTGTGTCCTGTAGCCAATTAAATCCACTATATGGCTGAATCTTCTCGTGATCTGGCCGAGATTCAATAACTTAGCTGTGGTAGCCCATCCTAAAACAAGCGAAGCGCTACCAATTAATCCCTTAACTCATTTGAATTGTGTCCCGTTATCGACAAACTCTTCGTTGTGATGGAGAAATACCTCGGAGTGTCGGACAAAATTGAGTGAGTGATAAAGAACCTTTTGGGAGTGATAGGTAAACTCAACGGAGTGATCGAGAACGCAAGCTGATGGATGGAGTGCGTCAGGGCACGGTGGAGTCGCGTTTAATAAGAAGTTGAGAAGTGCAAACTCTGATAGAATTTTCAGTAGTACTCTGTTTATGAGCGGAACCCGTGATTTATGAGCACAATGCCGAGTTTATGAGCGGAATCCGTGGTTTATGAGCACAATCCTGAGTTTATGAGCGGAAAACGCGATTTATGAGCACAATGCCGAGTTTATGAGCGGAACCCGTGATTTATGAGCATAATCCTGAGTTTATGAGCGGAAAGCGTGATTTATGAGCGCAATGCCGAGTTTCTGAGCGAAATCTGCGGTTTATGAGCACAATGCCGAGTTAATGAGCGGAAACCGTGATTTATGATCACAATCCTGAGTTTATGAGCGGAAAACGCGATTTATGAGCACAATGCCGAGTTAATGAGCGGAAAGCGTGGTTTATGAGCACAATCCCGAGTTTATGAGCCGAAATCGTGATTTATGAGCACAATCCCAAGTTTATGAGCGAAATCACAGGGGATATGAGCACAAACAAAAATTTATGATTCCCAATTCCCCTTGAGATTCGCCCCTCCACATAATGGGTACAATAAATCAATTGAGGTGAAATCATGGAAATCATAACGATATTAGAAATAGAACAAGGATTACATGAAGTACCTTTTGAAACAGCGTTATTTGGGATGGGATGCTTTTGGGGACCTGAAGCTAGGTTTGGAGGAATTCCAGGTGTACTCAGGACCCGTGTAGGATTTGCGGGAGGCACTACTGAAAATCCGACGTATCGGAAAATGGGTGATCATACGGAAACGGTGGAAGTGGATTTTGATCCAACACTAGTCTCCTATGAAAAGTTGCTGAGTGTTTTTTGGAACAATCATTATCCGAATCGTGACGCTTATAAAGGACGACAGTATTTGTCGATCATCCGGTACCGTAGCGAAGAACAGCGTCGCGACATCGAGCGCGTCAAAAAGGAAATGGAAGCCGTTTTAGGAGAGGGGATTGAAACAGAAATCGCTCCTTTCGAATCGTTTTCGCTCGCAGAAACACGTCATCAAAAATACTATCTCAAGCGCTATCCAAGGGCGCTTGAACAAATTGAAGCTTTGTATCCTATTCCAGAAATGCTAATTGACTCAGCGTTCGCCGCCCGTCTTAATGGCTTTGTGAAAGGTTTTAGCACTCGTCAAGAACTGATTACAGAAATCACGAGGTGGCCAATCACCAGTGATGCTCAGCGGGTTTTATTCGACACACTTCAGACTATGAAATGGTAGCAAACAATCACTAAAAAAGTAGCAGCTTCCCAAAAACAGGGAGTCTGCTACTTTCTTGTTTTCAAATTGAGAAACTCTTCATTTATCAAATGAATGATTAAAAAGTATATGAGTGGTAATACTTACAAACAGCGTCGAAAGATTGATAAAAGCGGCGCGCATTTTTAATCATTGAAGGAGGAACTCATTTGAAAAAGATTGTACAAGCAATTGTTTTCCTGTTGGCAATTGTACTGCTAGCAGCACCTGTTGTTGCCGAGTCGAACGAATCAGATTCAGTAGATGAATCTGAAGCTACAGAGGGTCGGGATGTCTATCCATTCCAACCTGCAGTTGGATCCGAACTTATTGCAGATAACCCACTGTTAGAAGAGGAAACTTCTCTTACGTACAAAGTGCAACCTGGAGATAACTTATACAGAATTGCGTTAGCTCACTCCGTTCCCTTGCAATCATTAATAGAGTGGAATGGGCTGTCAAGCGAACTCATACACCCGGGAGATGTATTGAATGTCTCTCTAGACGCACCAGGTTCAACAACTAATATGAAAAAGATGAAACAGGCTATTGCTGCAGCTCCGGTAACAAAACAGGAAACGAATGCTACCCCTGCTACTAAGAAAGTGGTTTCGACTAAAACCGCTTCTGCTCCTGCAACGGTTCCTGCTTCAACCCAGACCGGAAGAGAGCTTACCATGACCGCAACCGCATATACCGCATATTGCAACGGCTGTTCCGGTACGACAAAGATTGGCATTAACTTGCGTGCGAATCCGAACCAAAAAGTAATTGCGGTAGACCCTTCTGTCATTCCACTTGGCTCACGAGTATGGGTGGAAGGATATGGAGAAGCGATTGCTGGTGATACAGGCGGCGCAATTAAAGGTCATAAAATTGATGTGTTCATACCCGGGCAAAATTCAGCAATGGCTTGGGGCGTAAAAAAAGTTAGAGTCAAGGTTCTAAATTAAATACCTGTCCGGAGAGGCGACTCTCCGGTTTTTTTCTGCAAAAAATTCGATTATAATGTAAGATGGACAGAGGGGAAGCGTGTACATATTAGTATGAGACAGGAGTAGAACAAACGATGATAGATTGGAATAAGGAACTAAATATCTACTTAATGGACAATATTAAAACAATAACAGATGAATGGCTTGCACTTCGTGATCCTGGTCAGCAGTCCATCTACTCAAGTGATGCGGGTGTAGCCACTGAGCAAACGTTGAGAGAGCAGAACAATTTAACGAACCGAACGATTGCTAGCAGTTTGTTAGGTCCTAGCGGGAACTTTGAGGAGCAAAAAACGGAATGGGCTGAATTGATTGCTAAGAGCCGTATTGCATCAAATACGTCGATATCTGAAGTGGTCGATGCCATTAGTCGTGTACGAAAAGTTTTTTGGCGGCAAATTGAACGTTTTGTCGGACAGCATCCTGAAACTGTTCCTGTTGCGGTTGTTTTACAGTGGGGAGAGACGATCCATTTAGCGTTTGACGAATTACTGACAGCCTTCTCGGACATGTACTTTACCTTAATGACGACACGCTTAAATGCCCAGCAAAGTCTGATCGATGAGCTGAGTTCTCCTATTATTAAAATTAACGAGAATATCGGAATTTTACCATTGGTAGGAGATATCGATACTGAACGCGCAAAGGCAATATTGGAAGTCGTTCCTGCTAAATGTATGGAAGCAGATATTTTAAAATTATTTATCGACTTATCTGGTGTTTCGATTATCGATACCATGGTCGCCAATCAAATTTATGAAGTCATTCAAGTGCTTAACTTGCTTGGAGTTAAGTCGACTATCACTGGAATTCGTCCTGAAATCGCACAGACATCCATCCAATTAGGTTTGGACTTCTCAACGATTGAAACACATAGTTCGTTGCAACAAGCTTTAAAAGACAAATATATTGTGAAGAAAGTGGACTGAAGCATTAAAGGTATGTGCTTGAATTGTGCAAGATTATATTCAGTTCAAGTTCGCTAGGAGGAATGGAATTGACCAATAAAAAAATCGTATTTTTTGATTTGGATGGTACATTAATGAGTCATGACAAAACCATCTTGCCGTCAACAAAAGAAGCATTGCATGCACTTCGTGAAAAAGGAGTCATTACTGTCATTTGTACAGGACGCGCCCCAAGAATGTTCCAGGAACTACTGACTGAATTAGAATTCGATTCGTATGTTTCTATGAACGGCCAACATGTTGTATATGAAAGCAACGAATTATTCTCCAATCCGATGAACACGGACATTCTGACAGAACTGAGTGCGCTTGCGAAAGAAAATGGACATGGCATTACGTACTCCAATTCGGAAGTGTTCGCCGCGAATGCAGCTGAACATCCACTCGTTGCTGGAAGTCTAGGTCGACTGAAGCTGAAGTATCCGGAAGTGGATGAAGAAATCTTCGCTCATTCACCTGTTCACCAAATTCAGTTGTACGGCAATATGGATGATATGCAGTCTTACAAAGATCGCTATCAAGAGGATTATGTCTTTATTCACTGGGATGAAAATGCGGTGGACATGTTGCCAAAAGGCGCATCAAAAGCAGTTGGTATTCGTAAATTGATGGAACACCTTGATATTCCTGTTGAAAATAGTTACGCATTCGGGGATGGGCCGAATGATTTTGAAATGATTGAATTCGTTGGCACAGGAATCGCGATGGGGAATGCAATCCCAGAGTTAAAGGAAAAGGCGGATCTTGTAACTGATACATGTTCAAACGACGGCATATTAAAAGGCTTACTTGCTTGTGGATTGTTAGAAGAAGCGGAAGTTTCTTTGCACAACAATCACTAAAAGTTTGTATAGCATCTTTTGCTTTGAACCTTAAAACTTAACGACTATAGGAAATTCACCTGCTATTGTTCCACAAAGATAGCGGGTTTTTTGCGTTCACTTTAAAACTATATCTAGATTCTTTGTAGTTAAATCCATGTAACTCATCTAGTGAATTAGGAATCATTATTCTTGCTACTTATCATCTTGGAAATGCCCCATAAGTTCTAAAAATACGAGGTATTAAAAAATAGTTTGACATTTATCGATGAGAATGGTTATCATTGAAAATGAAATTCATTCTCAATTAAACATTCAAGAGAATTGTAAAACCTTGTACTAATACATATTTAGGGGGAACTAAATTGAGAAAGATCTTAACTGGATTATCAATTGGGTTGCTTGTAGTCTTAACTGCATGTGGACCAACAGAGAAAGAAGAAGTTAAAAAAGAAACACCAGTAGCGAGTGACACTGAGCAAGTAGAGAAAGCGGATACGAAAACGGCTGACGGTGTGGATGAAAAAGAACTAAAAGATACACTTGCCGAATTCCCTGAAGGTTCACCTGAACGGATTATTACGACATCTGTGCCATTAGCAGAGATGCTTGATTTACTAGATGTAACACCAGTAGGCGTGCCAACTTCAACAAACCCACTACCGGCAAACTTTGAAAAGATCGATCAAATCGGATCTCCTATGCAGCCGGATCTTGAAGTGGTTACGAGTTTGACGCCTGATTTAATCTTAGGGGCGGAGTCATTGCGTAGCACGTTAGACAAAAGCTTGGAAGGCATGAATCTACCAACAGCTTATCTTCCAACCGATTCGTTCGATGATTTGAAACTCAGTTTCAAAGCACTAGGAACATACTTTGATAAGACAGATGAAATGGACAAAGTCCTTAACCAATTAGTATCTAAAGAGAACGAATTAGTAGAGCAAGGAAAAGGTAAAGACTTACCTAGTGTATTACTTGTTATCGGTACTGCGGATTCGTTCATGGTCATGAATGATGAATCATATGTTGGAAGCTTAGTGAAAAAATTGGGTGCTGACAATATCGCGACATCTGTTTTGAAAGTGAAAGATCGTTATTCACCAATTAATATGGAAGACGTTGTCGTCGCAGATCCTGACATCATCCTCGTACTAGCTTCAGGAGATCATGGTGCCTCTGAAGACGCCTTCAAAAAAGAAGTAGAGAGCAATGATACGTGGACTAAGCTTTCTGCTTATCAGAACGACAAAATTGAAGTATTGGACTACGGAGTGTTTGGTGTCACGTCTATTAAAAATGCAGAAAAGGCGCTTACCGATATCTCAAATTATTTTTATGAATGAAGAGAGGCGAGCGTTGTATGACTAAATCACGAAGCGGACTCATTGTTGTCATTACGTTTCTTCTAGCAATTGCGACAGCGGTGATCGCGATCGGATTAGGAAGTATTCGAATCTCAGTACCTGATATTTTAGAGACACTCTTTCACTCAACGGCTGGCAATGTAAACGACACGATTATTTTCAATATTCGATTGCCACGTGTGATTTTGGCTTTGATTATAGGGGCGAATATCGCGATCTCCGGGGCAATCTTGCAAGCTGTCATGGGAAATCCACTTGCAGATCCAGGTCTAACAGGAGTTACAAGTGGAGCGGCTGTTTTTGTTCTAGTCATTATGTTGGCGAAGCCTGAGTATACCCAGTTCATGCCGCTCGCTGCGCTCATTGGCGGGTTGCTGGCGGCGACGATAGTCTATGCGCTAGCCTGGCGTAGAAACGGGATTTCACCTATTTCAATTATCTTAGCTGGAGTTGCGGTCAATGCATTATGCGGTGGAGTGGTCGGTTATCTGTCGATTATTTACAGCGACCGACTTCCTTCTGCCGTCCAGTGGATGAATGGAAGTTTAGCAGCAAAGGGGAATTCAGTCGTCTCCATGATTCTTCCTTACGCAATCGTTGGTTGGATTTTATCCTTCTTTGCCATCAGAAAAGCAAATGTGATTCGAATGGGAGACCAAGTCGCCGCTAACCTAGGTGAAAACGTCAATCGTATCCGGATTATCCTTTCCATCTTAGCGGTCTTTTTAGCTGCCATTTCTGTTGCGGCAATTGGAATGATTGGATTTGTCGGACTCATTGTTCCACATATGGCCAGATTTTTAGTCGGCTCCAACTACAAGTATATGATGCCGATGAGCATGGCTCTTGGCGCATTAGTGTTGTTAGTGGCGGATACAGGTGGCCGAACATTGTTTTCGCCACTTGAAATTCCAGCAGGGATTCTAATGGCGGTAATCGGAGGACCTTATTTTCTTTATTTGATGAGAAGGAGTGTATTTTAATATGTTAACGGTAAACTCAATTTCAATTCAATATGAACAGAAAAAGGTAATTAACGATTTTTCATTTAGTGTAGAAGAAGGAGAAGTCGTATCGATTATCGGCCCAAACGGATCTGGGAAGTCGACGTTACTCAAATCTATTTCTCGCCAAATACCCTACCAATCTGGTTCGGTGGAACTGGGTGGCATGAACATGAAGGCGATGAATCCCAAACAAATTGCCCGCAAGTTGTGTATGCTTAGTCAAAAAAATCAGGCACCAAGTGATATGACGGTATACGATCTTGTTTCATATGGGAGGTATCCACATAAGCGTTGGTTTGAAAAATTGACTAACGATGACCGGGACATTATCGAGTGGGCGATAGAAAGAACTCATTTAGCGGATTACCAAGAACGAACTGTCGCTTCCCTTTCAGGGGGAGAGTCGCAGCGCGCATGGATTGCAATGGCACTCGCACAACGACCTCAAATCCTTCTATTGGATGAACCCACGACGTACCTAGACATCTCCCATCAGCACGAGGTTCTAGAACTTGTGCGCGAGCTTAATGAGGAAATGGGCATGACTGTCATCATGGTGTTGCATGATTTAAACCAGGCGGCCCATTATAGCGATCGAGTTATCGTCGTACAAAGTGGTGAAAAGGCGATGTGCGGTACACCGGATCAGGTTATGACAACAGAGATGATCCGGGAAGTCTATAGAATGGATTCTGAAGTGATGTACAATCATGCAGAACGAAAACCCCGTATTCATTTATTACGGACAGCACGATAATTAAATTACTGGAGGAATGCGACATGGCGAAAGCAATCGACCTAGAAAAATACAAAAAGTCTTATTTGGAATTTATGGAGACACGTAAAGGGCTTGTCTTATCTATGTTAGATGGAGAAGGGAAACCGTTTACAAGTTGTGCTCCATTTGTGAAGAAAGACGGCAAGTTGTACATTTACATAAGCCAAGTTGCAGAACATTATTACCATATGGAGAATAGTGAGTGGATCGATGCAATGATGATTGCGGATGAGTCTACGACTAAAAATCCATTTGCAACTGAACGCATGCGCATGCGTTGCACACCAAAGAATATTGGAAACGCTGGACACGATGAGATATTCGAGCTTTTCAATACACAGTTCGATTCAAAATTGTTGGATGTGCTTCGCGGACTCGACTTCTCACTATTCGAACTGACACCGTCAATGGGACGTTATGTCGTTGGATTTGGAATGGCTTTCGATGCGGACATCTCAGGTGAGGTCTTCACACACGTAGTTGTCGACAAAAAGAACAAAGCAAACGTCTGAGTCTAACCAAAAGGAGAATTACTATATGTCTTATACGACTGTACTCCCAATTTGGGAGGCACTGCGTCAACGCTTTACAAAAACGACGTCTGCATTACCAGAATCAGATCTTAATCTTACATTAGGTAAGTCTTCCATCCGTGGGCTCATTTATCATACGGCTGAAGTTGAATATATGTTTGCAGAGTGGTTCTTCGGCAAAACAAAACCTGAATATCCTGCACAAACTTCATCAGAATCGTTACAGGACCTTGTGGAGTTACTGGCAGCTTCCAATGCACATTTAGTCCAAGCGATGCAAGAACTTCCCGAAGACCAATGGGGAACTCCAGTGGAATCTCCAATGGGTTCTTCTTCACCTCTGGAGGCAGTAGGACGTCTGATGTACCATACAGGGATGCATGCAGGGCAGATTTCATTGATACAGAAAAATGGCTCATGTGAATAAAAAAGAATTGCTACTCTAAAACGCATCCTACATGTAGAGGATGCGTTAGACTGTAGAAAAAAGAGAGAAAAGTCGATTTGACTTCCATCCCTATTGTTTTTTGCATCTTTGACTCTGAAAATGAAGGATAACAGACCGTTGATTTCCGTTCCGGACGGACGCTTTCCGGGGGCTTGCCCTCAGCCTCCTCGTCGCTTCGCTACTGCGGGGTCTTCGAAAACACGTGCTCCTAACGCTTCGCTTTTACTCGCAAAAGCTGTTCTTCGTGACAGCTTTCGCTGATCCCCAGGAGTCGCCGTCCTGCACTTCAATCAACTGAATGTCCCATGACACATTCACATCATTCAAGCAAAGAATGCAATTGGGGGCTCCATGTCCAGCTGGCAAGACTAACTAGATGTAACAGAAGACTTGAGACACCGATATGAAATCAAATAGCTGTATGGAAATGTAAAAAGACCGTGAACGAGTCTTTGTCGATGCCAAGAAGAAGTATGGTATGCGATGGACAATCCTAAGATGGCTTAGTGTATTGAATGAATGACATTTTATTGAGAACAACAGGGTCTATACTGGGTATCCTGAATAGGGAATATAAATGTGCAACCAATGGATAAATGAAGGGAAAATCAAGTGCTGCCTCTAATTTACAGACCAGATATGGTCTTGCGGAACAAACTGATAGATTGAAAGCATCACCATCTGTTCCCGTTCTTTGATTCTTCATCATCATTCCCATTACCTCATTTGATAGTTGGGAGATACTGTTGATTGTAGCGGAGAGCGGCGACTCCGGAGGGATAAGCGAAGCTCGAAGACCCTGGACTGAGCAAGGCGAGGGAAGCGGCTGAGAGCAAGCCCCTCGGAAAGCGTCCGCTCGCAGGGGAAATCAACTTTTCATAGTTAATTCTATTGAAAAATAAAAAAGACTGTAGGCAATCCCCATGTTTAACAGAGTTTGTCTACAGTCTGACGCATCCTACAAGTAGAGGTTGCGTTTTTTTTTATGTCTATTTTTGCGGGACTACAATTCAGTGAAACAAAATCGTGGCCGCCGTATAAAGAAGTAACATAGCCATGATGATATTGAAAACCGTCTGATATTTAGCGATCAATTCCTTGAATAATGCTCCAAACAAACTCCAGCTGTATGTCCCTAAAAATCCAATCACAGCTAACAAAATCACCAAGATAAACTGAGTCAAATAATTGTCATAAACAGGCGTCACGAATGTTGATGTGACTGTAATGGCATAAATAGTTGCTTTAGGATTGATGAATTGCAACATAGCACCGGACATTAGATTGTTGTATCGATTATTAAATTGCTGTTCTTCATCAAGTTTGCTCGTAATGATTTTATAAGCTAGATAAAGTAAATAAAGACAACCTAATAACTTCATAATCAACTCGACTTCTGGAAAAGCGGTATTTAATGCAACACTAAAATAATTAGCGAATATGAGTAAAATGAAAAATCCAAGACCGACGCCTAAGCAAAATCTGAAAGTCCTTCTTAACCCGAATTTATTGGCATAATACAACGACATAATATTATTGGGGCCAGGAGTGAAACTTGCAACAAAGGCATCAACCAATAGTGACAACATTGACATCATAACCGCCCTCCTCTTTGTATGCTATAGTGAACAAAAACGCATGATAACGTCTTGTGCTTTATAGTGTAATTTATGGACGTTATAATGTAAATAGGGAATGGAGGTTACGATGTGAAGGAAATACATGTAGTGGTAGCTGAAAATATGAAGACCTACAGAAAGGCTAACAACTATAGTTTAGACAAAGTTTCGGAATTAACAGGAGTCAGTAAAACAATGTTAGGTCAAATAGAACGGGGAGACTCTATTCCAACAATAACGACCATGTGGAAAATAGCGAATGGATTAAAGGTTTCTTTTACTTCTTTGATTAAGGAATCGGCGAATGATGTAACGGTAACTTCAAAAAACGACATATTAGAGTTACCGGGTAATGATGGAAAATATAGAGTGTATCCATATTTCCCATTCGAAAATGATAAGCAGTTTGAAATATATATGGTAGAAATCGAACCGGGAGGATATTTATTAGCGGATCCCCATCATGAGGGCACAGAGGAATACATAACTGTATTTGATGGGCAGCTCGAATTGACGATACGAGGGAAAAACTACTTACTGGAGAAAGATCACGCCATCAGATTCCAAGCTGACTGTAAACACGCCTATCACAATCCAGGTAATAAATTGACCAGACTCAATATGACGATTAATTATCCAAGCATGTAGGTTAGTTCAGATGTGATAATTCCGTTGATTATTCATCAGTTCTTTAGAATTTTAACCCCAGTTTAACCTCAACGGCAAAAAGGCAAAAAAAAACGCACCCTCCACATGGGAAGGTGCGTTTTCGTTATGGCCGCCTTTGCCGTATTACGGTTCATAGAAAGTTTTAAACCACCACTCCTCAAAGTGGGTGTTCGCAGAACTGTTCCTGTCTGTCCGACCATAAATGATCGGCGTGTCATTCCCAGCCTATATAAAACTCCCTTTTACAGCTTAAAGGTTAAAACTTTATGGGAATACGAACAATGCAGCTTATGTACTTATCTTACTGCTACGTTAGAAGAAATGCAATGGAAATGTTTGTGTGCGGGTGTAGGAGATAAGAATAGGGAAGATAAGTTTTAATAAGTTTATACTGAGTTTACAATTGTGTACTATTATAAAATCATGTGAGCGGATGTGAATTGATTTTATCAGCAGCGGATGAATGCGAAGGAGTGATTGTGCTATGGCTAAGGTGTTAATTGTAGACGATGACCCGCATATGAGGGAGCTGGTCAAACTCTTTTTGCTTCCTGAAGGATTTGAAGTGGCCACTGCGTGCGACGGGTTAGAAGCGTTATCGAAGCTTGAGTCATTCAAGGCGGACTTGGTTATCTTGGACATCATGATGCCGAATATGGATGGCTGGGAGCTGTGTCGTGAATTACGTAAATCATATGACATGCCGTTGCTCATGCTTACTGCAAAAGGGGATACGACACAAAAAGTGAAAGGGTTCGAACTAGGAACAGACGATTATCTCGTCAAGCCCTTTGAACCTGTTGAGTTGGTCGCGCGGGTCAAAGCATTACTTAAACGTTATCGAATCGCGATTTCGCAAACTGTAATCGTGGGAAGTCTATCCATGAATCGAAAAACCTTCGAGGTGGAACTAGCTGGAGAAAGTTTGGAACTTCCACTTAAGGAATTTGAACTACTTTTTTTGTTGGCAAGTTATCCAGGTAAAACATTCTCCAGAGAGCAGTTGATCGAAACGATATGGGGATATGACTATGAAGGAACGGATCGGACTGTGGACGTTCATATTAATCGTTTGCGAGAGCGACTTCCTACCTCGCTCGAAACTGATTTAAAAATTACAACTGTCCGTGGATTGGGATATCGCTTAGAGGCAATCACATGAAAAAAGCCATTCATATATTCAAAGTAGTTTGCTCGTTTTGGGTACTGGTTTTTATCTACTCAGCACTCGTGAACTTCGGATTTCGATACATCAGTGATTTATTGAACTTCCACTTAACTGATTTTAGTGAGGGCTTTATAAAAACAATCCTCACAATTCTTTTATTCTTCCTCACGATCTGGCTCGTCTCGTTAGCGGGTGTATCACGGCGTATGGAATTTCTCACATCGATCATCGATGCGATGAAAAGAATCTCAGCAGGTGATTTTAATGTTCGACTGAATCACCAGTTTGGTCATGCGAAAAATCATCCTTTTGAAAAGTTTGTGGAAGGCATTAATGATATGGCAGTGGAACTGAAAGAGCTAGAGGAGATGCGGCAAGAATTCATCTCCAATGTTTCTCATGAAATCCAATCTCCACTCGCTTCCATAAGTGGATTTGCAAGGGTGTTGAAGAGAAGTGAATTGACTGCGGAAGAGCGAAATCATTATTTGAATATCATTGAAACAGAAAGCTTACGGCTTGGTCATTTGAGTGATAATCTACTCAAGCTAACCTCCATGGAGTCGGATAGATATCCTTTTGAATTGAAAACTTATCGATTGGATAAGCAAATCCGAAAAGTTCTCTTATCGTGTGAGCCGCAATGGGTGGCGAAGTCGCTTCAATTGGATATTTCGTTAGATGAATTCGAAGTGCATGCAGACGAAGAGCTAATGGATCAAGTATGGCTGAACCTCATTACGAATAGCATTAAATTTACGCCAGATGGAGGAATGCTTGCAGTCAAGCTTCGTAAACAAAATGAAGTTGCAGAAGTGAGGATTTCAGACACTGGTATCGGAATTAGTTCGGATCATCAAGAGCACATCTTTGAACGTTTTTATAAAGTGGATCCATCCAGAAATCGAGCTCTTGGTGGGAGTGGATTAGGTTTGTCCATTGTAAAGAAAATCATTGATATGCACGAAGGCTCGATTATGGTGGAAAGTGAGACTGATGAAGGAACTGTCTTCACCATTCACTTACCAATTTCAAATGGGTAACTAGAAAATGAAGTAAGGAGTCAGTAGTATGATAAAATTATTGAAAAATTTATCTGTATATAAGTGGCTCGTTGTAGCGATTGTTGGATTGGTTTTCATCCAATCTATGGCGGATTTGTTCCTCCCAACGCTGATGGCGGACATTATCGATAAAGGCGTGGTCGTAGGGGATATTCCGTATATTTGGAAAATCGGTGCTGCCATGCTCGGTGTCACTGCAGTAAGCGCACTGGCTGCGATTGTTGCTAGTTATTTTTCATCAAAAGCTGCGCTTGGGATGGGTCGGGACATTCGACACAAAGTATTCCGTCACGTTGAAAGTTTTTCACTACAAGAGTTTGACAAACTTGGAACAGCGTCTTTGATCACTAGAACGACGAACGATATTACGCAAATTCAGCAAGTGGTTATTATGATGCTACGCATGGTCATCAGTGCACCAATCATGTTAGTCGGTGGTCTGATTATGGCCCTTTCGAAAGATGCGAAATTGTCTCTTGTTATCGTAGCAATCATGCCGGTGCTGATTTTGACAATCGTGTTAATACTGAAAAAAGGAGTTCCGTTATTCCAAACCGTACAAAAGAGGCTCGATCGTCTGAACTTGGTTTTCCGGGAAAACTTAACGGGAATCCGGGTAGTCCGTACATTCAATCGTGAGAAAGAAGAGCAACAGCGCCTTCAAAATGCAAATAAGGAGTTAACGGATGTCTCTATTAAAGTGAACAAATTGATGGCATTCATGATGCCGACGATGATGCTCGTCATGAACTTAACTGTTGTGGGGATCATTTGGTTCGGTGGAATGCGCATTGACAGTGGAGGGATGCAAATCGGTGATTTAATGGCATATATCCAATATGTCATGATGATCATGTTCTCACTCGTGACAGCTTCGATGATGTTCATTATGATTCCTCGTGCAGCTGTTTCCGCGAAACGGATTAACGAAGTGCTGGAAATGGAGCCGACTTTTTTGGATGAAGGATCTCTGAAAGCAGATAAAGAACCGGGAACATTGGAATTCGACCAAGTATCATTCTATTATCCAGGTGCGGATGAACCTGCATTGTCGGACATTAGTTTTAAAGCAAGAGCTGGAGAAGTGACAGCAATCATCGGAGGTACTGGTGCTGGAAAAACGACATTGATCAATCTGATTCCTCGGTTTTACGAAGTATCGGGCGGCTCGATTTGTATCAACGGAGTCAATAGTAAAGAATCTTCTCAAGAAGAGATTCGTTCGAAGATTGGCTTCGTTCCTCAAAAAGCGACGCTATTCTCAGGGACGATAGAAGAGAATATACGCTTTGGAAAAGAAGAGGCAACAAAAGAAGAAATTGAACATGCAGCGCGTATTGCGCAAGCGGAAGATTTCGTTGTCAAAATGGAAAAGGGATATGAATCTGAAATCACACAAGGCGGATCGAACGTGTCAGGTGGACAGAAGCAACGGTTGTCCATTGCACGGGCACTCATCCGGAAACCAGATATCTATATATTTGACGATAGTTTTTCAGCACTGGACTATAAAACAGATGCCAATTTACGTTCTGCGTTAAAAGAGGAAACGAAGGAAGCGACAGTTGTAATTGTTGCCCAACGTGTCAGTACAGTCATCGATGCCGATCAAATTCTTGTATTGGATCGTGGCCAACTCGCTGGAGTAGGTACACACAAAGAGCTTCTTGAAACGAATGACGTGTATCGTGAAATCGTCGAATCTCAACTTGCAGAGGAGGAAATCGCATGAGTGAGAAGAGACAACAACCCGCACGTGGAGGAGGCCCTATGGGTGGCCCTGGCGGTGGCAACATGATGATGGCTGGGAAAAAGGCAAAGGACTTCAAAGGGACATTACGCCGTCTGCTCGGGTACTTAAAACCTCGTAGAAATCAATTGATGGCTGTATTCATAGCAGCGGTCCTCAGTACATTATTTAGTATTGCTGGTCCAAAAATAATGGGGAATGCGATCACTGAAATCTTTACAGGTGCCTACGGAAAACTGTCAGGTGTTCCTGGAGCTATGATTCACTTTGATGTCCTCGGGAAGATATTACTTTTGTTAGCTGGTCTATACGTATTCAGTAGTGTGTTCACTTACTTACAACAGTTCATCATGTCGAGTGTATCGCAAAAAACGGTTTATGATTTACGGGAAGATGTGAATTATAAACTGGAAAAACTACCTCTCAAATATTTTGATGGACACCCAGTTGGGGACACATTGAGTCGTGTGACAAATGATATTGACACGATTGGAAGTACGTTACAACAAAGTATTACGCAATTCATCACCTCGATTATCACATTGGTCGGAATACTTGTGATGATGCTAACGATTAGTCCATGGTTGACGTTGATCGCACTCGTCAGTCTACCGCTTTCTATTTTTGTCATTCGACCACTTATAAAGCGTTCGCAAACGTATTTTGCAAAGCAACAGCGGACATTGGGGCAACTGAATGGTCATATTGAAGAAATGTACACTGGCCATCAAGTGGTGAAAGTGTTCGGACACGAAAAAAAGGCGATTGAAGAATTTGTTGAAGTGAATGAGGAATTATATGATGCAGGGCGTCGAGCACAATTCATCTCTGGAATCATCATGCCGATGATGTCACTGATCGGAAACCTAGGATATGTGCTGATCTGTATTGTAGGTGGAATCCTGGTTACACAACGTGCAATCTCGATTGGTGACATACAAGCGTTCATCACGTATACCCGTCAATTTTCACAACCAATCATGCAAACTGCGAACATTGCTAACATCATTCAGTCCACCGTTGCAGCAGCGGAGCGTGTGTTTGAACTGTTGGATGAAGAAGAAGAAATCCCGGAAGTTACGACTGCGACTTTGAAAGAAGCCAAAGGCGAGGTTGAGTTTGAACATGTCGATTTCGGATATGGCGATCAGTTATTAATCGAAGACATGAACATTCACGTACAACCTGGTCAAACCGTAGCAATTGTCGGTCCTACGGGTGCTGGTAAAACAACGTTAATCAATTTACTGATGCGTTTCTATGAGTTGAATGGTGGCGCAATTAAAATCGATGGTATTGATACACGAGAGATGTCTAGAACGGATCTCCGTACAACGTTTGGAATGGTTTTGCAGGATACTTGGTTATTCAATGGAACGATTAAAGAAAATATCGCGTATGGCAAGAAGGGAGCAACTGAAGAAGAGATTCTTGAAGCTGCAATTGCTGCGCGAGCGGATCACTTCATCCGGACCCTCCCTGACGGCTATGACACGATTCTGAACGAAGGGGTATCCAATATCTCTCAAGGACAAAAACAGCTGATCACAATTGCCCGGGCAGTCTTAGCGAACCCATCGATTATGATTTTGGATGAGGCGACCTCAAGTGTCGATACGCGAACAGAGTTACTCATTCAACAAGCGATGAATCGGTTAATGGAAGGGCGCACGAGCTTTGTCATTGCACACAGACTTTCAACTATTAGAGATGCTAATCTCATTTTGGTGATGGATGAAGGACGTGTGATTGAACAAGATACGCACGATGAGTTGTTGGAAGCAGATGGCTTCTATGCAGACCTCTACAATAGCCAGTTTTCATCGAATCCTGCGGTATGAGGTTGGAGCTGTTGTTAAACAAAGTTAGCTTAATCTCAATGTAATCTGCCAGCTATTTTTTCATAAGTAAAACCAGCGCCTGTCAATTATAGGCGCTGGTTTTCTTTTTACTTACTCCATCAATAGGATCTATCTCTTTCTGATTTGTCCCGTTGGTTAGGCGTCATCGGCTCGTGTTTTGGTTTTAGATTTCCGAGCTCAGATAACTCTAGTGAAATTTCTTCTTTCATTTTTTTGATTGTTTTGTTCGATTTTTCTTCTGCTGTGGAGAGTGTTTGAAAGTTTCCGTTTGCACCTTTTCGGACTTCTTTTGTGATACTAAAACCTCCCTAGTTGTTGTTGTGTCGTTCATTGTTAATATGGCTTTACCAAATCGTTTTATGTATTTTTGTTGAAGATTATTTAGTAAGACCCTGCGATGGATTCTATCATTTGTGCAATATACCGTTCACGAGATAGACAAGAAATTGTAAGATAACTTATTGTCTTTTTATAAAAAGACTCCCTATAATGGAGATATCTTATTTAAGGAGCTGGGGAATTTGAAGTCATTCAAGTCGTTTACTTCAAAAACATTTATCGTCCTGTCCCTCCTAGTCATTGGCATAGCATCTTTTCTGTTATGGATAACAAGTGATGCTCATCGTGCGACTCCGCTGTCATACCCTGCGTTAGAGCAGAAGCTTGCAGCAGCAGATAGTGCGACGTTAAAAGAAACCTCATCGGGATCTCTCTATTTAAAAACAGCGAATGACCTATATGTTACAAATGTACGTCCCGAAAGTGAACTTGCAGAACAGCTTGTTAAGACATATAACGTTTCGTATACGTATTCAGGTGGAAATGCATCCAGTTACCTAATTGCAGGGTTACTGTTAGCTGCGCTTCTCACGTTACTTATTCTTCAACAAAAAGGAAAACTGGGTGTAGGCGCAGCTTCTATGAAACATAGCGCATCGAAAGAAACACCTCTTCCGGACATTACCTTGAATGATATCGGAGGACTGTCACAAGAAATGAAAGACGAGATTCACCAAACACTGGATATCATTAAAGACCCGAAACGATCGGAAGCACTTGGTGTGAAAGCACCGAAAGGAATCTTGCTCGAAGGACCACCCGGAACTGGTAAAACTTTACTAGCCCAGGCAATTGCACATGAAATCGGTGCTTCGTTCTATTCTTCAAGTGGTGCTGCATTTACTGAGCTCTTTGTCGGTGTAGGGGCATCTCGAATCCGTACCATGTTCCAAAATGCACGAAAGCAGGAGATGGCAGTCATTTTCATTGACGAAGTGGATGCGCTTGCTGGAAAAAGAAAAGCTCACGGTGGAGAAGAGTCTGAGAAAACGTTGACTGAGCTTCTTGTCCAACTGGATGGCGGGGCGGATAATGAAGGAGTTTTGTTCATTGCTGCAACAAATCGGAAAGATATGTTGGATGAAGCCTTCTTACGACCAGGACGCATCGATTATTCTTTCCAAGTTCCTCTCCCTGATACACATGGGCGTCGAGAAATTATGGACATCCATATTAAAGGGAAGGCATTGGCACCTAACGTGTCTGCGTCACTGGACATGTTGGCAGAAAGTACATCCGGCTTTTCAGGTGCACAAATAAGTGCACTCTTTACAACGGCAAGTAAACGAGCGATTCGAGAAGGGCGAGCTGAAATAGACACGAGCGATATGGATTTTGCAATTGACCGGACCATTCTTGGCAATGCGTCCAGGAGCATGAATGATCCATTAACTAAGCGTCGTGTTGCAATTCATGAATCTGGTCACGCATTAATCGCTGCGATTACAAAACCACATTCAGTGCGAAAAGCAACGATTATACCAAGAGGGCAAGCGCTTGGTTACGTTGCGCCAATTCAAAAAGAACTGCATTTACAAACTGCAAGTGAACTCCTTGACCAAGTCAGTATGATTCTTGGCGGTGGTATAGCAGAACGTATCTACCTGGGAGAACATAGTATTGGTGTAAGTGGAGACGTTCAACAGGCAAAAGATATTATTGAACGGATGGTCGACACGGGGTTACTTCAAGATGGGTTCACGTTAACGTTCAGTAAAACCGACAAAGAAATTAAGATGCAAGAACTCTTTACTGTCGCTGTTGAGCGGACTGAAGAATTGATACGTGGCCATGCTAGCCAGTTCGAGCATTTGGTCAATGAATTATATACAAAAGAAACATTGGACGGTTCTGAAGTGCATGAGATTGTGTGCGGTGTGAAAAAAGAACTCGTTCCAAGTTCGTAATAAAGAAGAGGGCGGCCAAATATATGGCTTGCCCTCTTTTATCTTTTTCGGTTAGGAATCTTATCACTGTGCTTTTTATCATTTACGAATTTCATAACGACCGGTAAAATAATTGGTCCCCATTTAACAGCTGTCTTAACGACTTTAGTAATTTTCATATGCTTCGCTCCTTAAAAGAAGTTATACCCCTCTTTTCCCATGTTGAGGGGGTATTTAAACCTGTAAGAGAATCCCAAGTAACTAACTGCGTAACAGATTATAGATTTCCCTTTTTAGAGCGAGGAATGGGTCACTCATCAATAATTCCTCAGAACGGGGTCTATCAAAAGGAACGGTGATTTCTTTTTTCACAACGGCAGGTTTGTCAGATAGGACGATAATCCGGTCAGATAGAAACAGGGCTTCGTCGATATCGTGTGTAATGAAAAGAATCGACTTTTTGTACGTTTCCCAAATAGATAAGAGCCACTGCTGCATTTCAAGACGTGTGAATTCATCTAACGCTGAAAAAGGTTCGTCCAAGCAAATTATCGATTGTGGGGCATTTAAACTGCGGATGAAAGATACGCGCTGTTTCATACCACCGGACAGCTCATTAGGATAGGCATCTTCGTAACCGGACAAACCTGCGCTTTTAATGAGTTCCAGCGTTTTAGTACGGTCTTGTTTGGTACCAGCAATTTCCGCACTTAGCTCAACATTTTGTAATACAGTCCTCCAAGGAAAAAGCGCTGGACTTTGTGGCATATAACTAATATGTCCACGGGAATTATTCAGAACAGAACCGTCAAGAGAAATTGTGCCAGATTCAGGTGTGTAAAGTCCACCAATGAGCTGGAAAATCGTGCTTTTCCCGCTTCCTGAAGGACCCACAATAGAGACGAACTCGCCTTCTTTCACGGACAATGTAATGTCTTGAAGAACATGGTTTAGACCATATGATTTTGATAGATTTTCAAGAGTGAGTTGACCCATCCGATTCTTTCCCTCCTTGACTTCGCCAACGTAGGACGCTTTTTTCGACAGCTAAAATAATTCCGAAATACGTTAAACTCAAAATCATGATCAGTACAATGGCAACAAAAACACGGTCCGTTTTGAACGAAGAAGAAGCGAGTGTCATATAGACACCAATTCCTTTGTTCGCACCGAGCCATTCAGAAATGACAGCCCCCATAACACTGTAGGTTGCTGCGATTTTTAGTCCTGAAAACAGTGAAGGCAATGAGTGTGGCCATTGCAATTTCCAGAAAATCTGGCGATTGCTTGCGCCAATCATCTTTAAGTAGTACAACATGTCTCGATCTGTTTGTCTGAATCCATCCAGTGCAGCAATCGTTACTGGGAAAAAACAGACGAGAACGATGACGATGACTTTCGGTAGCATCCCGAACCCGAACCAAATGACGAGAAGTGGAGCGAGTACAATCACCGGAATGTTTTGCGATAAAATCAGGAGCGGATAAAAGGCTTGCTGAAGAAATGGGATCCGAAATAACAGAATGGCTACAACAACTCCTACAGTAATTCCGACAAGATAGCCAGTTGCTGAAAGAGTGATTGTGGACATAATATGAGAGACATACAATGAATAGCCGGTGAATGCCTCTTCAGCAATTTGAGTAGGTAAAGGAAGAAGCCAAGCGGGCACATCGAAAAGCCGAGCAGCGCCTTCCCACATAACGAGTAAAAGGATGAAGACCAGAAGCGGCCGCCATCCTTTATTTACTGCCGATTTCATCTGTATTTCTCCGTTAGCTTTTCCATAGAAGCACCTTCAGGATTGCTGTAGATTTTCACTTGGGAAATGACACTTGATGCTCCTAATTCAGTCATACGAGTGTTCATTTTTTCAATAATGCTGAGCAAGTTTCCAAGTTCGCCTTCCATCGTCGTTTCAAGTGGTGCGACCCGATAAGGAACACCAGATTGTTCGATCACTTCAATCGCCGCATCTACATACGGAATGACATCTTCGCCGTTTGGGGTCTTTGGTATTATTTGAATACTAACAAGTGCATTCGCCATTTTCATTTCCTCCTTAGTTTGGTAAAAACTCGTTTGTGAATGCATCTTTTGCGTTGAATTCGCCTTCAAGCAAGTTGTTCTCATCCATCCACTCCGCGTAATTTTCCCATGTTTTCAGTTGTTGTTCGCCGAAGCGAGGTGCGTCATCCTGATATTTAGGGGAAAGCCATTGCTGACTTTTTTTGACGAGCTCTGGATCTAAATCAGGGACGGCTTTTATTAAGATATCTGCAGCTTCTTCAGGATGATCAATTGCAAACTGGTACCCTTTTACAGCAGCTGCAACAAAGGCTTCCACCTTCTCGGGATCTTTTGCAATGAGTTTTTCATTTGTAGTAATGACGGGTGTATAGTAATCCAGATTCTCTGAGTAGTCCTTCAAATATTGCATGTTCAGTTCCATTCCACGTTGTTCGGCTTCGATGCCTGTCCAGCCATAGTATACCCAGGCAAGGTCGATATCACGTTGAATCGCTGTGAAGAAATCAGAAGAACCCATGTTGATATACTTTACTTTACTGCTGTCGCCGTTATCTTTTTCCATCAGGGATTCGACGACAGCTTGCTCAACAGGAGCACCCCAACCGCCATAATTTTTCCCTTCGAAGTCTTTCGGCGATTCTATGCCTGCCTCTTTTAAGGAAGCAAATCCAGACGTATTGTGTTGGATGATTGCAGCAATCGAAACGATTGGAATACCTGCCGCACGTGCTTCTGTGAGTGCTTCCTGTGCACCGATTCCAAAATCAGCTTTTCCTGATGCTACGAGCTGATCAGCACCAGCTTCGCCCGGAAGCATGATTTCTACATCCAGTCCTTCATCTTTAAAGTATCCTTTTTCTTGAGCTACATACAAACCAGTATGATTCGTATTTGGTGTCCAATCGAGCGCGAAATGGACTTTTTGGGTAGCTTCTTTGTCGTCTCCACTTGACGAGCTTGGTTCGTTTTCTGCTCCGCAAGCTGTGAGAAGCGATGCAGCAAACAGAACTGTGAGTATTCGTTTCAATGAAATTCCCTCCTGGAGTTTCACACTGCAACAAAAAAACGCGCACTCCCGATTTTCGGAAGTACGCGTCACATAATCATTATGGAATGAATATGTTCCCTCCGCTGGCGTTACCCAGATCAGGTTCAAAGGGTCTGCATGTCGCATGCATCTCAACCGGTTCTCCGGTACCCCTACATATTGTCAGTGATGAAGTTGTATGGTGTTCACTTATTACTTTGCCATACTTTTCTGTAAGTAGCAAGTCTCATAGTTTCAGCGTTTTTTACTTTCCGCAATGAATTTAGTCATGATATACTAAGAAAAGGATTTTCTACTCTGATTCATCCAAACAGAAAGTGAGTGGTCAAAATGGGCCGTAAGTGGAATAATATTAAAGAGAAGAAAGCGTCAAAAGATGCCAACACGAGCCGGATCTATGCAAAATTCGGTCGCGAAATATATGTAGCAGCAAAGCAAGGGGAGCCGGATCCGGAATCGAACCAAGCTCTTAAAATCGTTTTAGAACGTGCAAAAACATATAGTGTACCGAAAACAATTATTGAACGTGCAATTGAAAAAGCTAAAGGTGGAGGAGAAGAGAGCTACGATGAGCTTCGCTACGAAGGATTCGGACCAAATGGATCGATGGTCATCGTCGATGCGTTAACGAATAACGTCAATCGGACGGCATCAGAAGTACGCGCAGCGTTCGGTAAAAATGGAGGCAACATGGGTGTGAGTGGTTCTGTTGCATACATGTTCGACCACACTGCTGTTTTCGGAATTGAAGGGAAGTCAGCAGATGACGTCCTTGAATTGATGATGGAACACGACGTGGATGTCAATGACATTAGCGAAGAAGACGGGCAAGTTCTAGTTTACGCAGATCCGACAGCATTCCACGAAGTTCAAGAAGCGTTTAAAGCTGAAGGAATCACTGATTTCACAGTCGCTGAATTGACTATGCTTGCACAAAACGATGTCGAGCTTGACGCGGCATCAGTTGAGCAATTCGAAAAAATGATCGATGCAATCGAAGACCTCGAAGACGTTCAACAAGTCTATCACAACGTAGATCTTGGAGAATAAAACACAATAAAAAGCGACAAGAGCGGTCTAACGCTCTTGTCGCTTTTTTAGTTGTCACCAATTATTGTTCTTATACTTTTTATAATAATTCACTTGTCTAAGGAACAAATAAAGCTTCCGCTTCAAATGCTTGTCCCCTTTGTAGAACAGCGGGTTTACAAACTGCTTCTGTTTCAAAAGACGTTTAATGTCTCTCTTAACTGCCTTGTTCGTTACAAACTTCTTTAGCACAATCTTTGGAACTACTGTGAACAGGAAAGGTTTGTTGAGCAATACTAGTGGCTTTTGCTTGTTGTAGATCAAATCATCCACAAAATAACTTGCCATGTTATGTCCTAGAGCCGTTGTATAGTAACTAGAACGACCTTGGCGGATATTCACTTCAAAAACTTTGAATTTCTTATCGCGAGGATCATATTTCAAATCGAAGTTCGCAAAGCCTCTATAGCCCACAGCCTCTAAGAAGTTTTTCAACTTGTACATCATTTCTTCGTTGTATCGTGTAATCACAGCTGTGTAGTTTCCGATTGCAGTCACAGTATGTTCTTGCAAAACAACTTGTGCAAACGTGACGAGCTGGGTTTGTCCAGCTGAATTTGAATAGATAACCGAATCCCACATATATGTATCATCACCTGGGATGAAATCTTGAATGATCAGCTCTTCGTTGTACCCACTATTCTTCACCGTTTCAATGACTTCGTTTAATTCAATCAGAGAGTTCACTTTGTACACTTTTTGCTGTCCGGCAAACTTGTTTTGGTTATAGACAACAGTATCACTCGGCTTCACGATTACAGGATAATTCATGTCTTCCTTGAAAGGTCCATCCACTTTGCAATCGTAGAAGAATGTTAATGGAGTATCAATACCATGTTCTTTGCACAACTTATAAAAGTGGGACTTAATCTGTAAATTGTCCATGAGCTCACGGTCGATATAATTGAAAGTAAAGTGCTCTTTTAACTGTTCTGCATGTTCAATGATAAGCCGGACATACAAATCATTCGTACCTACTAGTAATAGTTCGCGCCCTTCAGCTTTATATTTAGCAGCAATTTTAATTAGAATGTCAGCAAACTTATTTTCTTCAGATAGCTCTGTATTGAGCTCGATTTTATAGGGAATAGTACTGAGTTGTGTAAATGATAACGGCTCTTTCCCGATCAATACAGGATTGATATGGTAGGCTTCGTGAAAAGAAATTGCCATGTTGTATGCGTTCATATCTGTACCAACTATGATTGGTAAGAATGGAAGTTTTTTTGTGTTCATTGTATCCTCCTAAATCTCGATGGAATTGTCGTTCCTAAAATCCTAATCTCTATATTACATGGAAAACACTTTGGTATACAACAGTTAGCCTACGCGGGAGTGTACCTAATCAGGTTTAAATCTGGATAAAAAAAGGAATAGAAAAATGAGGTTCATTTCAAGGAGGAACAAGCACCATGTTGAAAATTGAAGAAACAAAAATGGATATGAAGCGTGAGGAAGTCATCCAAAGGCTAGTAGGGCGAGGTATTTTCAAGATTGAAGGAAAGCAGCTCTATGAACTACCATTACTTATATTAATGAAAGAATATTATAGGCACATATAATGGCAATTGCCGGTTGAGGAAATTCTCCTTAGCCGGCTTTGTTTTACCACTCTATTAGTGAAGAGGTGAATGGACATGAACGATAGTCAATCAATTCGTAGTAGACTCGAATGGGTGAATGAAGCCACCATAACTATGATTCAACGAGCACTGGAAGATGAATCGCTCAGCTCTGAAGAATTAGTATTATTTTATATGGATCGGATATCCAGAGAAGGACAAATAACTAATGCAATTCTCGAGTTAAATCCCCATGCCTTACAAATCGCTCAGACACTCGATTTTGAAAGAAGGATATCAGGTAAACGTTCAATGCTACATGGTATACCAATTTTACTGAAAGATAATATAGATACAGGAGATGCCATGCATACGAGCGCAGGTAGTTTAGCATTGGAAAATTACTATGCACCGCAGGATGCTTTTCTCGTTAAACAGCTTAGAAAGGCAGGAGCCATCCTACTTGGAAAAACTAACATGACAGAGTGGGCGAATTTCATGTCTGCTGATATGCCAAACGGGTGGAGTTCTAGAGGAGGTCAAGTGCTCAATCCATATGGACAGTTCGAAGTGGGAGGGTCCAGCTCAGGGTCCGCAGTAGCTGTTGGGACTAATTTAGCAGTTGCATCGATTGGTACTGAAACGACGGGATCGATTATTCACCCGGCTTCACAAAATGGAATTGTTGGTCTGAAACCTACAATTGGGGCGATCAGTCGAAGCGGCATCATACCATTATCAGTGACACAGGATACGGCGGGTCCGATGACACGTACAGTAACAGATGCTGCAATCGTCTTTGAGGTGTTACTTGGACAAGATCCAGACGATCCTATAACAATTTACTCGCAAAAGTATGATTCCACGCATGGTCTTGACTACTTAAAAAAAGAATCACTGCAAGGAATAAGTATTGGTATCGCGAGTTCAGTATTTAGAAACGAAGTATCTCCAGAACGGATGAAATTATTTGAAGATTCATTAAAAATATTAGAACAATTAGGCGCCAAAATTATCCCAGATATCGATCTTGGAACAAAAGAAAGTGATCTAGGCTACAATGTTCTCTTACATGAGTGTAAAGCAGCACTTAATCATTATTTAGGCAAAACCCCAATAACAAATCCCATTCGATCAATTGCGGATATAATTAGTTTCAACAACAATCACCCAGAACAGACTTTACGATATGGACAAGAACTGCTCAAAAAAATAAATGACCGGACTGGTTTACTAGTCGAACAACCTTATATCGAGGCTCTACTACGAAATCGTCACTTAGCAAGAAAGGTAGCACTTGGAAAAGCCTTAGAACAAAATGGTGTCGATATCTTAGCGTTCCCTCAAGATCATGGCTGCAGTTTTGAAGCGGCTGCTGGTTATCCCGCTATAACTGTGCCTGCAGGAATGACGGATTCGGGCGAGCCATTCGGTTTAACATTTACAGGACCTGCATATTCTGAACCGTCTTTACTAGGGTACGCATATGCTTTTGAACAACAGACGCAAGTACGTCGCAAGTTCAGGATGGCACAGAAGAAATAAGCAAGCTAATAACAAACTGTGGTAAACTGAGAGGAAGAGAGCGAAAGTAGGGATGGAAATGTCCTTTTTAGAAGGAATGAGTCAAGCAGTTAAAGAAAAATGGAAATTTGAAAACGCAATGCCGATACAAGAACAAATGATTCCGGAAATGTTAGCAGGGCGTGATGTAGTTGCGGAATCCCCAACAGGTTCAGGGAAAACGCTCGCTTATGTGCTGCCACTACTGGAACTTGCGGATGGTTCTAAACAGCAAACTCAGGTTCTTATCATGACCCCATCTCAAGAATTATCCATGCAAATTGTAAATGTAATTCGTGAATGGATTACGGGGACGGAAATTACGGTCACGCAACTGATTGGCGGTGCAAATATGCAACGCCAAATTGAAAAGTTGAAAAAGAAACCTACAATTGTTGTCGGAACACCAGGTCGACTCAACGAGTTGATCAAAAACAAAAAACTGAAAATGGGAGAGATTCGTCATATTATTCTCGATGAAGGCGATCAGCTGCTGTCACGTGAAAATCGTGTATCAGTGAAAAATATGATTGAGTCTGCCCATTCAACACGTCAAGTAGCCGTTGTATCAGCAACGATTACAGAGGACATTGAAGATGTCGCAATACGATTCATGAACGACCCAGTTCGTTTGAAAGTGACGGCAGAGGAAATGCCAGCAACAGGAGAAGTCGTACACTCTTATGTGAAAACAGAAGAACGAGATAAGACAGATCTTTTACGCGGGATGTCTCATATCCAGGGTCTCCGAGCATTGGCATTCATTAACAACGTGGATCAGTTGCGCATGAAAGAGATGAAACTCCACTATGAAGGCGCGCCCATTGCGGTTCTCTATTCAGATATGAACAAATTCGAACGTCAAGATACGTTAGATAAGTTTCGTAAAGGGGATATCCGAATCCTTATTGCAACTGACCTAGCAGCACGTGGATTGGACATCGAAGGACTCACACATGTGATCCATGTCAACGTTCCGCACACAGTGGAGCAATACGTACACCGATCTGGCAGAACAGGACGTGCAGGATCTGACGGTGAAGTACTGACATTATTATCCTATCCAGAAGAACGGGATTATCGAAAACTTGCAAAAGGATATAAACCAGTTCAAAAAGTATGGCATGGCGGCAAGCTGATTGAAGGGAATTCTAAAACTGTGAGCGGCCCAAAACCTTCATCACCTAAAAAGAAGAAAAAGTAAAAAAAAGTACGCCATGAGAGCTTCTCATGGCGTACTTTTTTGCTTAAAGTTCTGTCAAAATAATCGGTTTGTCTTTTGTAACGATAATCGTATGTTCGATTTGAGCAACAAGGGACTTGTCAGGTGTGATGAATGTCCAGCCGTCGCCTTCTTCAATAATGTGCTCAGCCTTTTCAGAGATGAATGGCTCAACAGCAATGACCATACCTTCTTTCATGATTGTAGGTTCCCATGCATCATAATAATTAAGGACATGCTGGGGCTCTTCATGAAGTGTCGTTCCGATTCCGTGACCTGTAAGGTTCTTAATCACTGTTAATCCATTATCTTTTGCTTCGCGTTCTACAGCTTTCCCGATTTGGTTAAGTCGTGAACCAGCCTTCACTTTTGTCATCGCACGGTCAAAAGCACTCTTTGCAGTATCGCATAACTTTTGTTTGGCTTCGTCAGCAGTACCGAGCACAAAAGAAATACCTGTATCTGCAAAGTAACCACCAAAAGAACCGGAGACATCGATATTGATGAGATCGCCGTCTTTTAGAACTCGTTTGCCTGGGATTCCGTGAGCCACTTCATGATTGACACTTATGCACGTATATCCAGGGAAATCATATTGATCAATCGGAGCAGAAATGGCTCCTTTTTCAGTGAAAAGTTTTCCACCGAGTTCGTCAAGCTCCTTCGTCGTCATGCCAGGGGTAGCTGCTGCTTTCATCTCTTCACGAATTTCCGCTACAATTCTTCCGATTTTTCGCAAGGCAGCAATTTCTTCTTCTGTGTTTGCAATCATGTGAAATCCTTCTTTCTGTACTTTCTTTATCCTCTACAACTATACCACATATAAAGGGAACTACCCGAGCAGACAGTTTACTGTTATTTAAATACTTTCACGCCTTGCACAACATTCCAGACGAGAACAATCAGAAACAGAAAACTGTACATCATCATAAAAAGAATTGGTGCCGCACCCCAAAAGCCTATGGAGTTAGGTGCTGTGAGTAAACTTTGAGAGTCCAGAAAGTCTGTTGAGGTTTGACGAAATGAAAAAAACTGAAAAAATGAAATTAAACTAGCCGCAACTAATAGAACTGTTGGGATGAGATGAGAGATGAGAGCTCGTTTGGAATGATGTTTGACATCACTATTATCAGCAACAATCCAAACGATGAAGGGCAATAACAAAGGTGCAAAAAGAACACTAAAATAGCTGAGTGAAGAAAGTAATTTCGAGTTATCCAAAATAGTTCTTCTCCTTTCTAACAAGTCCGTATAGGTAGTATTGCCAAACGGACATCCAAAAGCACAACTAATTTAATTGTTCCTTGAAAAAAGGTTGTTTCAGAAAAAAACGTCGTTTTAGCAACCAATAGTTGCTAAAACGACGTCTCTTCATTTTTTTTAGAGGGAGCTGAAGGTGAGAACATGAACATACCTATTATCATAATCACTATTAAGAAAAGGGTAGATAAGGTTACGAAAAGTTCTTCAAATTGAATATTCACGAGAATACCAAAAAATACCCAAATGAAAATTGTACTAATGATCCAGTCCCGATGGTGATAACTAAAGTGTAGTGCAATGGCTGCGAGTAACGTTAAGTTTATAATCGTCCAGAGAACCGAACTAAGGCCTAAACGATTCCATTCATCCCAAACAATTAAATAGTTGGCATTCACAACAAAACTGATGAGTGTCCAGGAAAACAGGAGAGCAATTGGAACGCGATGTCCCCAACTATTTTGCTTTGATGGATAGGAACGATACAAGGCGTAAAGTGAGAATGCCCCAACCAATGTAGAGAGACATGCCCATCCGAAATAGCCAAAATGCCAAAATGGAAACCATGCTGAATTTGTCAGACAAGCGATAATGAATAGCACAATACGTTTTGTGGAAATCAAATCACCGGAATTGAATTTAACAACCCAGTATGCGAGAAATACAAAAATAATGGGTCTAATAAAGAAAGTAAAGTCTGCAGGCATAAGAAGAATAGGTAGTTTATGGGCTATTTCTATTGTAGTCATCCCGTTTAGCAGTGTTGAATTTGAAATAGTAAGTGCAGCAGTTAAAAGAAGAAAGGCAAAAGCTAAAATCATTTTTTTCATGAAAAATCCTCCTTGTACCAGTATACTAGTAAATAGGACGTTGTAAAAAAGTAATTATGAAGTTTTCGCAACAATTCTCATAAATGTGCATGTATAGGGCAGTTGTTTAAGGGAAGAACATGGTATACTAAGCAAAATGATTACATAAACATTTATGTACGAAAAGGAAAAAGGAATGGCTAATGGCCCGTACAAAAGGTGGAATAGAATGTGATACTACTTGAAGGAAAAACATGCTATTTACGGATTTTAACTGAAGAAGATGCTGTGATTTTTACAGAATTAGTCTCACGAAACAAAGAGTATTGGACAGTGTTCGAACCACGTCATGATGCTAGCTATTACACAGTACCCATGCAAAGGGAAAAGATTCGTGAGTCTCTTTATCAAATGCGTGATCGTCGAGAGTATAATTTCGGTATTTTCGACAGCGAAACTAGCCAATTAGTTGGACAAATCTCGCTTTACAGCATAAAGCGATTACCTTTTTCAAGTGGATTTGTAGGTTACTCGATTGATCATGAATCAGCCGGAAAAGGGTTAGGAACGGAAGCACTCGAAAAGGCAACGAAATTCGCTTTCGAAACAGCAGGATTACACCGTGTGGAAGCGTATGTATCTCCTCGTAATGTCGCATCTATTCGAGTCCTTGAAAAGACGAAGTTTGAACGTGAAGGATTGCACCGGAAATTACTTTACATAAATGGTGTTTGGGAAGACCATTATATGTATGCACAACTTGAAGACAATTATTGAAAGGGTAAGACCGCATGGCGATTTTTTAAAAGTCGCTTTCGGATATGGTTTTACCAATAAAAAACACATTACCACAAGCTTCTACAAGCTGAATGGTAATGTGTTTTTTATTGTCTATTTCCCGGGAAATAAAACGGAATTAGTCGTTTTGTACAGTTGTTTTAGAATAACCATCTTCAATGACATCTAGCTTTCCAGTATCGGGATGCATGACAAGGCCATGTACAGGAACTGTTGTATCCATCAAGGGGTGGTGACGGACAGCATCGACACTTTGTTTAACGCTTGCAGTCACATCTTTGAATCCATGAAGCCAACCTTTAAGATCTACTCCAGAATAAGCAAGAGTTTTAAATAGATCACGGTCAATCCCTCTAGCTACCATTTTGTCGATAATTGAATCGGTGTCAATGGAGCTCATACCGCAATCGTAATGACCGATAATGTATACTTCATCAGCCTGTAACTCATAAATAGCGATGAGTAGACTACGCATAATACTACCGAATGGATGAGCAACGAGTGCACCAGCACTTTTAACGATTTTAGCGTCTCCATTTTTTAGGTTCATAGCACTCGGAAGGAGCTCTGTCAGACGAGTGTCCATACAAGTTAAGATAACAATTCGTTTGTTCGGGAATTTTGTTGTGGCAAATTTTTCATATTGATGTTCAGTTACGAACTGGTCGTTATGCTCTAAAATTGTTGAAAGTAGTGTCATAATAATTCCTCCGTTTTATAAGTATATAGAGAAAAAGGGCGCCAGTTGGCAGCCCTTTTAATATTCTCAAAAATCCTATATAGGATTATGCTTAATAGGTGACATCTGGCTTTGGATCGATAACTTCAGCATCGTGAGACACTAAAGAATCATTCATGTAATGAATCATGAACATCGCAGCTAAGCCGAAGGTAACTGCAAAACCGACGATAGTAACGATTAGTAAGGCCATTATTAGTCTCCTCTCTATTGATAATCAGTGACTAACACCATTATAACGCATTTACATGAAAAGATTAAGAGCTTACGCGAAACTTGTCTAGAATCTAGTGTTAAAACGCCCAAGTCCCATTTCGGAAGAGAGGTTCAACTGTTCCGTCAGGAAGGACACCGTCAATGTTCATCTCACCGGACCCAACCATGAAGTCCACATGAGTGATACTTTGGTTCAATCCATTTTTCTCAAGTTCCTTACGATCCATTTCTTTACCGCCATCTAAATTGAATGCATAAGCGCTACCAATGGCTAAGTGATTGGAAGCATTTTCATCGAAAAGCGTATTATAGAACAAGAGCCCAGATGCTGAAATAGGGGATTCATGGGGAACAAGGGCAACTTCACCCAAATATTTCGCACCGTCATCCGCTTCAATCATATTTTCTAGCACGTCTTGTCCCTGTCCTGCAACGATGTCTGTAATCTTACCATCTTTGAATGTAATTTTGAAGTCATCTATGATTGTTCCGCCATAGCTCAATGGCTTTGTACTTGAAACGACACCATTCACTCCGGTTTTCAAAGGAGCTGTAAATACTTCTTCAGTAGGCATGTTCGCCATGAACGTAGCGCCATCTGCATTTACACTACCAGCACCACACCATGTATGTTTTTCCGGTAATTCAATCGTTAGGTCAGTGCCTGGAGCTGTGTAATGCAGTTTGTGATAATGTTTGCTATTTAAATAGTCCACTTTTTCATGGAGTTTCTGATCATGCTGTTTCCATTCTTCAACTGGATTTGATGTGTTGGCACGCACAGCTTTGAATATCGCGTTCCATAGGGCTGGTACTTGTTCTGCTTCCGGTAAATTAGGGAAGACAAGAGATGCCCAATCAGCTGAAGGAGCGGCAATGACTGTCCAGCTAAACTTGTCTGCCTGCATCATTTGACGGAATCCGTCGAGAGCTTGACCACTTGCTTTTTGTGCATCTCGAATACGTGAGGGATCAACATTTTTAAATAAGTCCGGACTTTGTGAAACGATACTCATAAAGGCAGTTCCTTGCTTTGCAAGCTGTTCGCGCTCAGCAATTTTCCAAGAAGGAAATTCTCCGAAGGAATCTGCTGGTGCTTGTTCATAACGAATACGAGAGACGACATCGTCACTCCAGTCAACAAAGACTTGTCGCGCACCTGCAGCATACGCCTTTTCAACGATGATTCTGACAAACTCTCGAACGTCTGTAGAAGCACTTATAAAGAGGTTTTGGTTAGGTTGGATATTTACGCCGACTGTAACGGCAAGTTCTGCATAGTTTTGTAATTGTTGTTCAAATGTATTCAATAGATTCATACCCCTTTTCTCAATGTTATCTAATAGTACCAATATTGGTTAGAAAAGTGCAAAAAGAAAGTTTTGAATCCGCTTTCAACTATTGATAAAAAGTTTCCTGAGATTTCTCGACCAGATTCTCTAAAGAAAGTTCAAAATCTGACGAAATAAATAGAAGAATGAAAGACATGGAGGTCTTTGCATGGATTTATCAACGGTATTTGGTTTAATTATCGGTGTCGTAGCAGTATTTGTCGGCATGTTTTTAAAAGGTGCGGCACTCTCAAGCTTGATTAATCCCGCAGCTATTTTAATTATTATCTTTGGTACGATAGCTTCGGTAGTCATCGCATTTCCGATGAACGAAATTAAACGTGTCCCGAAACTTTTTGGGGTGATTTTTAAAGAACAAAAGCTATCTTCGGATGCTAATATTATTCGTATGTTTTCATCTTGGGCTGATGTAGCTCGTAGGGAAGGATTACTTTCGCTAGAAGCCCAAACGGATTCAATCGAAGATCCTTTTTTGAAAAATGGATTGGGACTAGCAATTGACGGTCAAAATGCAGATTATATACGAGATGTTCTAGGTGAAGAAGTCGATGCGATGTCTGATAGACACGCGGCAGGTTCACTCATATTTTCACAAGCCGGTACCTATGCGCCAACGCTTGGTGTGCTCGGGGCTGTTATTGGTCTGATTGCTGCACTTGGGGATATGAACGATATTGAAAAACTAGGTCATGCCATTTCAGCAGCATTCATAGCCACTTTGCTAGGTATTTTCACAGGATATGTACTCTGGCACCCATTTGCTAACAAACTAAAGCGTAAATCCGCAGAGGAAGTAAGACAGAAGAATATGATGATTGAAGGGATTCTCTCTGTTCTTGAAGGGGAAGCGCCACGTGTCATCGAACAAAAGCTATCTTCTTATCTATCTATGGAGGAACGTCGTAAGCTTGCTAACGGAAGCTCGAATGGCAAGGAGGCGGGGGAAGTTGCCGAAGAAGCGTAAGCGCAAAAGAGATGATGGACACGTCGACGAATCCTGGCTCTTGCCATATTCAGACTTGTTAACGTTGCTACTTGCCCTGTTTATCGTATTGTTTGCTTCCAGTTCTATTGATGAGGCGAAGTTCAGTCAAATCTCATCAGTGTTTAGTGAAGTTTTTGATGGTGGTAAAGGGGTAATGGATAGTTCTTCTCCAACCACTGTTCCTGTACCGCAAGAAGATGCAGGCGCAGGAAATGAAAATTCTTCCTATTTAGAGGACCAGCGATCTCTCGGAGAGATTCAAGAAAATCTAGAGGACTATATAGCTGAAAATGAATTGGAAGGTCAGTTTGATACAAAACTTACTGAAGAGGGATTACTGGTCACGATTCGTGACAGCGTTCTGTTCAACACAGGTAGTGCCGAGATTGACACTCAATACCGTTCGGTTGCATCTGATATTGCGAAATTGCTCGTATTTGAAAAGCCACGACAAATCGTAATTGCAGGTCATACGGATAACGTGCCGATGGCAAGCGGTCAGTATAAATCGAACTGGGAGCTAAGTGTCATGCGTGCAGTTAATTTCTTATCGATAATTGCTGAAAATGATAAAGTGGACCCAATGGCGTTCAGTGCGAAAGGGTACGGTGAATTCCGTCCAATCGCTCCAAACGATACAGAAGCTAACCGAGCTAAAAATAGACGAGTTGAAGTTTTAATTCAACCGCTTGTGTTAAAAGACGGTACAGCATTTGAATAATTCTCAAAAAAACAGCGACTCCCATTACGAGGGAGTCGCTGTTTTTGTGATAAATCTTATAGGAGTTATCCGCGAAGCGAACCGAGTTCTGCAACAATGGCTTGCATTTCGTTCGGTGTAATCGTTTCGCGCTTCATCACCATTTCATAAATGTAATGGAGATCTTCATATTTTGATGTGCTGAAGTTCTCTGACTTCATCGCATCTACATTCACCATACGAAGTTTTTCTTTAATTTGATTAATCATATACGAAACATTTTCAGTCGTTGGTTGAGTTAAGTCCATAGTTTTTTCCGCCTTTCGCAATCTAAGTACTTAATCATTCCATTAATTTAAGTCACTGTCAACCTGCATTTTTTCTTTCTCTTTCTTCTCTTCCTGCATTTTTGCCTGGAACCGTTTAGACTCCATTACAATGACACCAGACAAGCCAAGAAGACCAATTAGGTTCGGTATAGCCATTAGACCGTTCAGAACATCTGCAAGCGTCCAGACCACGTCTAGAGTAGCTGTTGCTCCAACGAAGATGAAGAGTACGAATACGATGCGATAAGTGAATACAGCTTTCGGATTCGGGAATAAGTATTGGAAACACTTCTCACCATAATAACTCCATCCTAGAATGGTTGAGGATGCAAAGAAGATAAGACCAATCGTAACAATCATCGGTCCAGCTCCACCTAGGAAGTAACCGAATGCTTCACCAGTCAATGCACCTTTGTCGATGCCTTTGTTCCATTGACCTGACATGACAATAGTTACGCCAGTAATCGAACAGATAATCAATGTATCAAATAGAACTTGCGTCATGGAAATAAGTGCCTGACGTCCAGGCATATCTGTTTTTGCTGCTGCTGCTGCAATTGGCGCGGAACCGAGACCAGCTTCGTTTGAGAAAAGTCCACGTGCAACCCCAAAACGAATGACCGTACCAATTGCTCCACCTGCGATGGCTTGACCAGAAAATGCATCGCTGAAAATTAAGCCAAATGCAGCCGGTACCAAATCAAAGTTTAAGATAATAATAATTGCTCCTGCAATGAAATAGAAAAGAGCCATAATCGGTACAAAGAATGCTGTAACTTTACCGATTGACTTAATACCGCCTAAAATTACAAGGGCTCCAAAAATGACGAGCGCAATTCCTGTAACCCAGAATGGTACGTTAAACGCATTATTCATAGCATCTGCAATGGCTTTGGATTGAGTTCCATTACCAATTCCGAATGCTGCAAATGCCCCAAAGATGGCGAACATAACGCCCAGCCACTTTTGTTTCAGACCATGCTCTAAGTAATACATCGGTCCACCGGCCATTTGTCCATTGGCGTCTTTTACACGGTATTTAACCGCTAGGACTGCTTCCCCATATTTCGTCGCCATTCCGAATAGACCGGCAACCCACATCCAAAAGATTGCTCCTGGTCCACCAGTTGCTACAGCACTGGCAACCCCTACGATGTTCCCAACACCGACAGTTGCTGCCATAGCGGTCATAAGCGCTTGGAATTGAGAGATGTCACCGTCTGCTTTTTTGTCATGATTTCTAGAGAACACTTGTTTTAAAGAATACGGTAATAATCGAAACTGAATGAATGTGAGTCGGAACGTTAAGAATATCCCTGTTCCAACAAGTAAAATTAGTAGTGGTGGCCCCCAAATGATATCGCTTAATTTACCTAGAAATGCCTGTACTTGTTCCATCCCAATTCCCCCCTTGTTGTTTGACCAACTATATGTCTATAAATACGAAGAAAGAAGTCCGCACCCCCTTTGTAGAAAGAAAATTCAAACTAATATAACTAGTTACTGTTATTAAGTACTAATATTGCGAAACTTCAGTGCATCCGTCAAGTACTTTTTTAAAGATACGGACTGATTTGTTTGTTTTTTACTTCGTGGGGTATAATACGGTAAGCAATTAAGTAATCTATTTGGAGGTATTTTATATGGGGAATAGTAAACTTGGTAAATTTATCTTGTTAGGTGCTTTACTTGGTGGGGCAGCTGCTCTGCTCGATCGTTCGACACGTAATTCTGTAATGGGAACTTCGAAAAAAGCGGCAAATGAAATTTCGTTCTATGCCAAGAATCCGGAAACTTTGAAACAAAAATTGGTTGATCAGAAAGACAAATTTCAAGCTGCCTTTGAACAGTTATCTGGAGATGTGTCTTATATTAAGGAGCAAGTAGAAGAACTTAAGGCATTGACGCCGCAAGTGAAAGAATTGGTAACAGATACTAAGGAAACATTTGTGGATTCAAAAGAAGAGTACGAAACCATAATGAAGGATTCACCATCTGCCACCTCGTAAACCGCGAAGCGAAAAGGAGGGATACGCGTTGAAAGAAAATAAAAAAAACCAGTTGTCCGATGGGCCGCCTTCACTCAAAAAGGCCCATCAGGACAAACCGTACATAAACGAACTCTCGCACCGATCCAATGATGACGGAAACAAATTTTCGGATTCTAAAATAGGCGGCTTTGTATCAGATATACAAGAAGGAGACCTACATACATTTGATGTAACAACAAAAGATGGGTTTTTGAAAGAATTGATTTTGCGCATTAAAACCGTCGATGTATCCGGGCTTGGTGCTGAACTCTCTTATTTTTTCTTATTTTCAATGTTTCCTTTGCTTATTTTCCTTTTCACGTTGTTGCCGTATTTAAATCTTGACCAGGCGCAAGTCATTCTGTTCATAAGGGATTATGCACCGGCAGAAGTGGCAACCATGATTAGCGATATTCTAGAGCAAGTGCTGGCTAACAAAAATGGTGGCTTGTTGTCCATTGGTATTTTAGCAACACTTTGGTCTGCTTCCAAAGGGATGAATGCATTAACGAAAGCGCTAAATCGCTCATACTTTAAAGAAGACTCACGCTCGTTTGTTGTCCAACGTGGAATGTCCATTGTCTTTACTGTAATGCTTGTACTTGTAGTGGTGGTAGCTCTTGGTTTACCAGTATTTGGAGAGCAAATCGGTTCAGTCATCTTTTCTTATTTAGGATTTGAAGATGGATTCAATACATTGTGGAATCAGTTGCGATTCATACTACCACCTATTCTGATTGCAGTCGTGTTCACACTCATCTATTGGTTAGTACCAGATGTGAAACTTCCATTTAAAACAGCACTTCCGGGAGCTTTGTTTGCAACGATAGGTTGGATTATTACTACTCTCGGATTCTCATTTTATGTTTCCAATTTCGGAAGCTATGCGAATACGTATGGTAGCATAGGAACCATCATAATTCTTATGCTATGGCTCTACTTCTCAGCTATCATTCTCATGATTGGCGGGCAAATCAATGCAGTCATGAAAGAACGGGCAGAACGAATAAGAGAATTAAAAAGCAATGCCACGGTATAAGCCGTAGCATTGCTCAGACTGTAGACAAACTCCATAAATCATGGGGGTTGCCTACAGTCTTTTTTCTTTTACAATAGGATTAACTATGAAAAGTTGCTTTTCGCTGCGAGCGGACGCTTTCCGAGGGGCTTGCTCTCAGCCAATCAAACAACGAAGAGTTCGATTGGCCGTATTTTAGCGCACTTTGCTGAAATTAAGGCAGCACTCATCTCCCTCGCTTTGCTCAGTCCAGGGTCTTCGAAAACACGTGCTCCTAACGCTTCGCTTTTACTCGCAAAAGCTGTTCTTCGTCACAGCTTTCGCTGATCCCTCCGGAGTCGCCGCTCTCCGCTACAATCAACAGGATCTCCCAACTATCAGATGGGGTAAAGGAAATGGTGATGAAGAATCAAATCATAGAACGGGAACAGATGAAGATGATAACAATCTAACAGTTAGTTCCGCAAGACCATCGGGTCCGTAAATTAGAGGCAGCAATTGATTTTTCCTTCATTTATCAATTGGTTGCAGATTTATATTCACTACTCGGGAGACCGTGCATAGATTCAGTTGTTTTCCATAAGATGTAATTTATTTAATACCCTAAATCTTCTTAGGGTTGTCTATCGCATACCATGCTTCTCCTTGGCCTCCGCAAAACACGTTCAACGGTCTCTTTGCATTTTCATAGACTTCTTTGATTTCATATCGGTGTCTCATGTCTTCTGCTACATCTAGTTATTCTTGCCAGCTGGATATGGAGCACTCCGATTGCATCCTTTGCTTAAATGATGTGAATGTCTCATGAGACATTCAGTTGATTGGAGTGCAGGACGGCGACTCCTGGGGATTAGCGCAGCGCGAAGACCCCGCAGAAGCGAAGCGACGAGGAGGCTGAGGGCAAGCCCCCGGAAAGCGACCGTCCGGAACGGAGATTAACGGCCTGTCATCCTTCATTTCCAGAGTCAACGATGCCAAACAGAGAAAAGGGATGGAAATCAAATTGATTCCCATCCCTTTTGTCTACAGTCTGAAGCAATGCCTCAGCTTATACCGTAGCATTGCTTTTACTTTGTTGTATTGAGCATTCGTAATCCATTTAGAATGACAAGAATCGTACTTCCTTCATGACCGAGTACACCAAGTGGCAAATCCACGACTTGCATGAAGTTGGAAATGATGAGCATTGCGATGACGAGAATAGAGAAGAATACATTCTGCTTTACAATACGCTGCATTTTTCTCGAAAGTTTGATCGTGTAAAGGAGTTTAGTTAAGTCATTCTTCATAAGAACGACATCTGCTGTTTCCAATGCGACGTCTGTTCCTTCACCCATCGAAATACCGCTTGTTGCTGTAGCGAGTGCTGGTGCATCATTAATGCCGTCTCCAACCATTCCAACTGCACCATATTGACCCATCAATTCTTTAACTTTCTGAACTTTCATATCTGGAAGACATTCCGCAGTGTAAGAATCAATGCCGGCTTGGGAAGCAATAGCTTTTGCGGTTTTTTCGTTGTCTCCTGTCAACATAATGGTTTTCAATCCAGCTTTTTTGAGTTCTTGAATAGCTTCTATCGCCTCTGGGCGGAGAACGTCTTGTAGCGCAGCCGCTGCTAGAATGCCTTTTTGGTCTTTAATGAATAGAACTGTCTTACCTTCATCAGCTAGAGCGAAAGCAGATCCACTTTGAAATGTTTTAGCTTCTTCAATTCCAACAAACCGCGGGCTTCCAACGATTACTTCTCCTTCAGGTGGAAAAGCTCGCAAGCCATTGCCTGGAACTTCTTCAATGTCAAAGTCGCGTCGCATCGAGATATCTTTAGTGAGTGCGTATGCTGTAACTGCTGTCGCTAGAGGATGATTCGAACGAGACTCGATACCTGCTAAAAGTGACAGCGCGTCTTCAACAGAAGTACCTTCACGTACGATGAAATCCGTTACAACGGGTTTACCTGTCGTTAGCGTTCCCGTTTTGTCAAACACAATAGCGCGTAGTGAGCTTAAATGCTCGAGGTGAACGCCGCCTTTAAATAAGACACCGCGTTTCGCACCATTAGAGACAGCTGCGAGTGTCGCAGGCATAATCGAAGCGACGAGCGCACAGGGAGATGCGACGACGAGAAGAACGATAGCTCGATAGAAAGTTGTTGTCCAATCCCAACCAAATATGAAGTGCGGCAAGAACAGCATAAGTGCAACTGTTACAAGAACAACTTTGACGTAACTCCCTTCGAACCGTTCGATAAATTGCTGGGAAGGAGATTTTTCACTTTGTGCATTTTGCACCATTGTAATAATCTTTTGGAACAACGATTCACTACTTGGTTTTGTTAATTCCATTTCGATAACGCCACTAATATTTACTGTACCTGCAAATAATTCATCACCGAGTCGCTTATCTGCAGGAACTGATTCACCGTTTATAGCTGACATATCGACAGATGTACTACCTTTTTGCACAACACCATCTACAGGAATTCGTTCACCGGGCTTAACGAGCAATCTAGCACCAACTGCTAGGGAAGACGTTGGCACACTCACTTCAGTACCATCTTCCTGGATGAGCCAAGCTTCTTCAGGTTGTAATTCCATGAGTGAAGATATTTCTTTATGGCTTTTATTCAACGTATACGTTTCAAGCGCACCACTCAACGCAAAGATGAAAATTAGAATAGCGCCTTCAGCCCAATAACCAATGATTGCAGAACCAACCGCTGCGAGTACCATTAACATTTCTACGTTGAGTTCTTTGTTTTTTATTGTTTCTTCGATTCCTTCTTTTGCTTTGGCATAACCGCCGATCAAAAAGGCAGTTACATATAGTCCTATCGAAAAAAGTTCAGCTCCATTTTTCCCGCTTAACCAAGCTGCCAAAATGAGTATTCCTGAAAGAATAGCCAAACCTAGTTCAATATGTTCTTTCCAATCCACTGACTTTTGAAGCTCTGTATTTGCATGCGTTGTCATAATACCCCTCCTAATTGAGAATGAATTTCACTTTCATTTACCTTTTGAAAGTAGGAAAGTCGGATTCCATAAGGGAAATCCGACTTAAATGATATCTGTTACTACTTTATAATTACTATTAATAGTAGTATAGCATAGTTGAGAAAAAAGTGTTACAGTGTGTTTCGTTTTTAGGAAATGATGAATTTTTGCATACAAAAAAGCAGAGGCACTGAAAACCTCTGCTACAGATCTAGTTATCGATTCAAAAATGTTATTTCATCTTGCCCATACGGACTTCTAAATCGTCAACGAGACTAATGAGACGATCGATTTCTTCAAGGTCAGCTGTTTCGGGCTCAATTGTATCGAGCGTTTCCAAAAACTGATTGAGTCGAACTTTTAGATCATCAACTTGGTTAGATGGTGAGTTTTGCATAAGGAACACCTCTTTCTATACACCTATTTTAACGGAAATAGTTGGTCAGTACAATTAGTTGAAAAGAAAATCAATTTTAACTATTCACAATTAATCGTTAATGTGTTATGATACTTATAATCAAAAAAAGGAGGGCAGCTGAACAAGTTCTGATAACAGAAGGAGGGGATTCGAAGACGTCTGGAAACGGAAATTCTATTGGCGAATTCGCAGTAAATCTATGATCAAATTACTTATAACATAAAGCCCGGCTCTCTTTGGATAACAAGAGGCCGGGTCTTTTAATGTTCAAAAAATCAGTTCACCAGTTCATATGTTTTTCTTACATCTATGCAATTCGCGACTGATTGGTACATTGAACAGTTCTTATCTGTTAGCTCGAGAATTTTTGGCATCTTCTCATCAGTCAGACCATCTGCCTTCACTTTAATATGGAAGTGGATTTTTTCAAGGCGACTAGCATCATCCTGTGATCGAATTACTTCTTTCACTTCGATGTCAATCGATTGGGCAGGCATTCTTTTCTTCTCTAAGATTTTGCGCATCACTCCACCTGTACACGCAGCGATGGAAGAAATCATTAACTGATAGGGACGAAATCCTTTTTCCTCATTTGAAGAGATTTCAAGCTTGCCGAATTCTGTTTCAGTTTCGAAACCGTGATCTGTCATTTGGAATTTCATTAATATTCCCTCCTTTATATGCTATCATTATATAGGTTTTTGCTGAATAAGGGGTGTTTAACGAATGGCAATCACAAGAAGTCGACAACAGCATCGTTTTTGGGTGCTCGTCATTATCGTTTCTATTTCTGGTTTTTCACAAGGGATGTTGCTCCCGCTAATATCTGCAATTTTTGAGCAAGACGGTATTCCAGGAACTTTAAACGGGTTAAATGCGACAGGTCTATACATAGGAACACTTTTGGTTTCCCCATTCATGGAGGCACCACTACGTAAATTCGGATATAAGCCTGTCATTATATCAGGCGGTTTGATCGTAATCATTTCGTTGCTCTCATTCCCATTATGGAAAAGTGTAATCTTTTGGTTTATGCTCCGTTTATTTATAGGAATTGGTGATCATGCGTTGCACTTTGCAACTCAAACCTGGATAACGAGTACAGTTCCACCAGAAAATCTGGGAAGAAGTATTTCTATTTATGGATTATCAGTAGGTGTTGGATTTGCGATTGGTCCTATGTTTGTGCCACTTGTTTCTATATATGAAGGCTTACCCTTCATTGTTTCCGCACTACTTACATTGTGTGCTTGGGGGCTCGTTTTCACGTTAAAGAATGACTTACCAGAAGTGATGGCGAGTTCCGCATCTGCAGGTCATTTTGGAAAGCGTGTGAAAGCAACAGTGATTGTTGCCTGGATTGCGCTACTTGGACCCTTTGCATACGGTTTTTTAGAGTCATCTTTAAACGCAATGTTTCCAGTATATGCATTGCGTAATGGGCTCTCTTTAAGTATGGTCTCAATCATTATTCCTGCTTTTGCGTTCGGAGGAATCATTTCTCAAGTTCCTCTTGGCATATTGTCCGACAAAATAGGGCGCCGTCCAGTCCTACTCATCGGATTAGGGGGCGGCATGTTGGCGTTCACAGGTGCAGCATTCCTGAGTACCTCCGCAATCGCAATAATGATTATGTTTTTTGTTGGGGGCATATTTTCTGGCTCGCTCTTTTCCCTTGGCGTTGCGTACATGTCTGATCTTACACCGAAGCACCTATTACCAACCGGGAACTTACTGTGTGGAATATTCTTCAGTTTCGGCAGTTTAACTGGACCTATACTTGGAGGGTACGTGCTAGAGGTTTCACAGCACCACTATTTATACTTATTTGGCTTGTTAATGGGAACATTGTTTTTATTAACATTAGCAGGGAAAAAACGAGTGAAGCAAGAAATTTTATGAACTTGAAACATACTCATGGTTACAAGCAACAAAAAACAGAGGCTTAAGAAAAAGTCTCTGTTTTTATATGGAAGCGCTCACTGAACGCTTCCTAATTGAATATCTTCATATTCCATGACAAGGTCGTCCAGTGATCCAAACGTATAACCTTGTTTCTTAGCATCTCTTATAAAGTCTGGCAGTGCTTGTGAGTTATCAGAAGAAACGGTGTGCATGAGGATCACAGCGCCAGGATGCAACTGATTCATCAGTTCGTTGTAGGCGAAATCGCGACCTTTTGGCTTGTCTGCATACCAGTCTATAAAGGCAACTGACCAAAAAATATGACGATAGCCAAGTGAATTTCCGACAGCTAGCACTTGTTCGTTAAAAATACCTTCGGGCGGTCTTGCGTAAACCGTACGTTTAATACCAGTCGTCTCCTCAAGCAATTTGTCAAATCGCTTCCACTCGTCTTCCATCTTTTCAGGGCTAAGTTTCGCCATATTAGGATGATCATAGGAGTGGTTTCCTATTCCATGCCCATCTTTAACCATTCGTTTTACAAGTGGTGCTGCGCTTTTCAAATAATGACCAGTTAGAAAAAAAGTCGCGGGTGCTTGTTCTTTTTCTAGCGTATCCAAAATACTTTCCGTTTCTCCATTTTCATAGCCGTTATCAAACGTTAAGTAGACAACCTTTTCATCAGGTTTGCCTTTATATATCGCGCCGTACTCATTTAACATCGACTCAAGCGCTGATCCAGCATTAGGAGGTTCACCATTCATTGCTTTCTTAAATCCCCAGTGAAATTCATCTGCATGAGCTGAAAACGGGTTGAAAGCGAGACCGACGACTATCACAAATGCTGCCATTAAGATACCAGGTCCATGTTGTTCCATCATTTCGAGCACACTCCTTTTTTCATAGCGTGTGTCGAAGAGAGGGTTCTATACATTGTCTACATAAGAATGTTTTCAAGTGCGGGACGAATCGCAGGATACTTGAAAGTAAACTCGCTTTCAATAAGTTTTTCAGGCAACACATGTTGTCCTTCCAAGACTAATTTGCTTTTTTTCCCTAATGCGAGTTTCATTGCGATACTCGGAACTGGTAGCCAATGAGGCCGATGCATGACAGCCCCGATTGTTTTTCCTAAATCGGACATTCGTACTGGTGCTGGTGCCGTTACGTTAACAGGACCTTCTAGTGAAGGAACGGCAATTGCATAGTAAATTGCCCTCGTCACATCTTCAATATGAACCCATGATATCCACTGTTGCCCTGATCCGATGGGGCCGCCTGCAAACAATTTGTAAGGAAGTGAAATGAGAGGCAGGGCACCGCCGCCTTTACCGAATACAGTTCCGAATCGTGTATAAACGACACGTGTCCCGTATTGTTTCATCCTAGAGGCTTTTTGTTCCCAATCATGCACGGTTTTTCCGAGGAAATCATGAGCGATATCTGGTGAGTTGTCTGTGTACACATGGGATTCGGAAGTAGGATAAATACCGACAGCGCTGGCGTTTACGAATACGGAAGGTTTCCAATTTTGGGTCTCTAAAATACGGAGCAGCTCATCTGTTGCTTCCATACGACTCTCATAGATTTTCTTTTGGTGTTCTTCAGACCAGCTGCCATCATTGATGGAAACACCTGCTAAGTTTACGATCGCATCTGGAGGTGTTAGTTCTTGTTCAGGTTTTGAATTTTTATGTAGCCATTGGACAAAGTGAACTCCATTTTCTTCTTTTGACTCACTTCTTGATAAGACTGTTAGAGTATGACCTTTCGATTTAAGTAAATCGATAAGTTTGGAACCGATGAATCCGGTCCCTCCAGTAACTAATATGTTCATGAAATAAACTCCTTTCAATAATGATAAACGAATCAGCTGACCGACCTAATAAGAACAGGTATACTATTAGTAGCGGGGGGTGATAGACGTGCCTGTAATCACAAAAATCACACAACAAAAACGGGACAAAGAACGATACAATATATTTTTGGATGAAGTTTATGAGTTTAGTGTGCATGAATCGAATCTCGTCAAGTTTGGGTTAACAAAAGGGATGCAACTCGATAACTGGGATAAAGAAAATCTCGTCTATGAAGAAGAAATTCAGCGTGCTTTTAATCGAGCACTACATTTCCTAGGTTTTCGAATGAGAAGTGAATACGAAGTGAAACAAAAGCTATTGCAAGCAGAGTTTGGTGAAGCTGTTATTAGAGAAGCTATTGTTAAATTGAAACGGTTAGGCTTTCTCGATGATCAGGCTTTTTCTGAAGCACTTCTCCATACACAAAAAAACACATCTGGGAAGGGACCGAATGCTATCAAACAGGAAATGAAGGAAAAGGGAATTGATCCATCAATTCAGGATGCCGTATTGGAAGAATACGACCCACAAGAACAGTTAGCAACTGCCACAAAATTAGCAGAAAAAGCTGCACGTAAACATTCATCCATTGCCCCAGCTCAGCTGAAACAACGGATTCAAAATGCCCTTCTGCGAAAAGGCTACTCGTTTGACATCATTAAAGAAGCACTTAATGCTGTTGAATTTGAACCTGATGAAGACGAATGGGCTGCGATAACAGAAACCACTGGTGAAAAAGCATGGCGCCGGGTCAGCATAAAGTATAAGGGGTATGACCGAAAAAGACGGGTGAAACAAGCAATGTACCAAAAAGGTATTCCGTTCGATCGAATCGATGCTTTCATTGAAAAAAAGGAGCTTGAAGAAGATGCAGAATGAAAAAAAGTATAGCCAAATGACTGAACAAGAGTTGAGAACTGAAATCGCGCGCCTTATGGAGAAAGCAAGAAAAGCTGAACAACTAGGGATATTGAATGAATACGCAGTTTATCAGCGTAAAGCGTTAATGGCTCAATCATACTTAATCGATCCCGCTACAATCGTACCTGGAGAAATTTATAAAATCCAAGGAGACGAAGGATACTTCTTTAAAGTTGATTACTTAAAAGGCCGTTTTGCTTGGGGATATCGCATGGGCGGTGAGCAAGCTGAAGAAGCGCTTCCGCTCGCCATGCTCACATCCGTCAAGTCGGGGAAATAATCTACAGACATTAAGACTCTTCTAGGAAATTCAATTTCTTTCGCAATTTATCTTCCGAGAAGATCCACCCTGTATAAGAGTTAACAACGTTGAAGTCTTCGTCAACATGTGCAACTGCGACAAAGGGATAGAACGTCTTACTTCGGTAACGCAAGTCGATTAAGCGAACTTCAGTTAATACATCAACTTGCGAGATTTCCCAACGATAAATAGGTGAAAATGATACGAATGCTGCTATATTTCGATCTGTCATCGCAGCTTGTACATACAGTGAGTCAGGCAATGGTTTACGCTCAAATCGGTCGTATATATTTACTGAACGACCGTATGCACGCCCGACATAATGATCTGTTTTGGTTGATGCAGCAATCCGCCATTGGAAGAATCGCATAGTCGGAGCAATGTAAATGTCCGTTGCATCCGGAATTGTATTGAATACTGCCCGCTTTACAGCAGCATGTACTGCAAATCGCAATAAATAATAGATGAAGACTACACCATACAATATACTCATTGTTGGAACAGGTGGGGCTCCAATTACCCAAGCTGCAATTGCGATAGCGTGTAAGGCGAAAATAATCGGGTCGAACGTATTAATGACACTTAACGCGACCCATTTTTGTGAAAAAGGTCGAAGTGCTTGAGTACCGTAGGAATTAAAGATATCAACAAATACATGGATGAATACAGCGAGAAATGTCCAAGCCCATAAGTGAATGAAATTAGCTTCTGGCACAAAAAACGATAACATAATTGAAATAACGATTGGCCATAATAGAACAGCCGGAATGGAGTGTGTAATTCCTCTATGATTCCGTATATAAACAGCATTATTACGCAGTTTTAAAACGGTGTCTAAATCTGGTGCAAGCGAACCAAGCACTATGCCTGCAAAAACAGGACCCATTGTTGCTGAGTGTGAGGCAACGATTGGGTCTGCCATTGCAAGCCCACTAATGGCGATACCCATTGCAATATGTGTTCCCGTGTCCACTCCATCACTCCTTTACTTTGGCGTTTCCGCTGAAATGAATTCAACAGTTCTCTTAATTATATACCCAAATTTGAATAACCTAAAAGTATTAGATGTAATAAGGAGCTTGCCCATGAAAATTTCACAAAAAGAAGAGTTTAACGAGGCTCTTCTATCTTGGTACCATCAAGAAAAAAGGGATCTACCTTGGAGAAGAACGTCCAATCCCTACTATATATGGGTTTCAGAAGTGATGTTACAGCAGACGCGAGTCGACACCGTCATTCCATATTATGAACGGTTCATTGCATCATTTCCTACAATGGAATCTCTAGCGGAAGCTGAAGAAGAGCATGTCCTTAAACATTGGGAAGGATTAGGGTACTATTCGCGTGTCCGAAATTTACAAGCTGGCGTCAAAGAAGTCGTGGAAAATTATGATAGTAAAATTCCGCAAAACAGAGCTGAAATTTTGAATTTGAGAGGAATTGGTCCATACACTGCAGGGGCTGTTTTAAGCATAGCGTATGGGGTTCCAGAACACGCAGTTGATGGAAATGTAATGCGTGTATTTTCAAGACTTTTTCTGATTGAAGAAGATATCGCCATACCTAAATCGAAAAAGGTGTTTGAACAACGAGTGATGGAAATAATAGATGAAACAGACCCATCATCTTTCAATCAGGCGATTATGGAACTTGGTGCAACAATTTGTACGCCGAATCCACGGTGCTTACTATGTCCAGTGAGAGATTTTTGTTCTGCCTTTGAAGAAGGGAAGCAAGAAAAACTTCCAATTAAAACGAAAAAATTGAAAAAGAAAGTCATGACGATCCATTCCTTTGCAATTTCTGAACCAGGTGGTAAGTGGTTATTAAGAAAGAGACAGACGGACGGACTTCTAGGAGACTTTTGGGAGTTTCCTCAAATTGAATACATTCCTACAATGGAACCTATAGATGCGCTGAAGAACGATACAGGACTTCTTATCGAGCAAGGTGAGGTGTACGCTCATTTCAAACATATTTTCTCCCACGTTACATGGAATGTTGAGGGATATCATGCAACGCTGCACGATCAATCCCCCATTCCCGAGGGATACCGTTTTTTCACTGAAGAAGAATTGGAACTAATCCCTCAATCGAAACCGATGAGCAAGTTGCTTGAGCAACTGAATAAATAATTCTTGTGAGTAGGATAATTTCTAGAGGGCTGGATATGCTAGTTGTTACGGAGGTGAATATCCATGACAACAAACAACCAGCGGAATCAGAAAAACAAACAGCAACAGCAACAAAACCAACAAAACCAACAAAACCAACAAAACAATCCGCTCATGAACGAAGAGTTTGGAGCCGAAACAGATGTACAGCACGTGAAACAACAAAACCAAAAAGCTGAAGCGAAAAAACGTCAAGCTTCAGGGCAACGTGCAAATAGTTACGGAGACCAGACAAAATAATTGGATGGACACCACCGGCCGGCGGGAGCAATAAACTCCTTGCCGGTTTTTCTTATGACCAACAGGGTTAAACATTTTCTATTTTCAGGAACGGTTGGTATAATGTTGTGATAAGAATGGAGCGGTATACTTCCCGGTCACGAAAAGGTGGTTTTAAAGATGGATATTCCAAAAGAAGGGGAAACAGTACAAGTACATAGTTATAAACATGATGGCCATATCCACAGAGTTTGGCAAGAAACTATGGTCCTGAAAGGGACGCGAAACATTATCATCGGTGCGAACGATCGAACGCTTGTAACAGAATCCGATGGTAGAACGTGGATCACGCGTGAACCCTCGATTTGTTATTTCCATGCAGAACGCTGGTTCAACATCATTTGTATGCTTCGGGAAGACGGTGTGTACTATTATGTAAACATCAGCTCGCCATTTGTCTTTGACAATAATTCCATTAAATATATCGATTACGATTTGGATGTCAAAGTTTTTCCTGATATGAGCTATCTCATTTTGGATGAAGATGAGTACGCAGATCATAAAAAACAAATGGGGTATCCGGAAGTGATTGATAAAATTTTAAGGCGGAATCTTGAAACACTTCTAAGTTGGATCAAACAACGTAAAGGTCCTTTTGCTCCGGATTTCATAGATGTCTGGACTTCTCGTTATGATTTTTACAAAAATATGAAAAGTGAAGTGTGAATAAGCCGAGCTGCGATATCTGCAGCAGGCTTTTTTAGATAGGAGATGTACAATGGGAGAAAGTACTAAGCGTTATTTGAAATTCGTAAAACCATACACCTGGCAGATTGTATTAACTGTTATCATCGGAATCATCAAGTTTGCAATTCCACTATTTATCCCTTTTCTCATTAAAATTGTAATCGATGACGTCATTGGTTCACAAACGATGACAGCAGATGAAAAAACTACACAACTTTTCTATTGGCTTGGCGGAACGGCGCTTGTGTTTTTCATTATACGACCACCCGTTGAATATTACCGCCAATATTACGCACAGTTAGTGAGTAACAAAATCCTGTATGATATCCGTCAAAATCTGTATGGACATTTGCAAAAATTAAGCATGCGTTTTTATGCGGAAACGCGTGCAGGTGAAGTGATCTCTAGGATTATCAATGACGTTGAACAAACGAAAAACTTCGTCATGATTGGGTTAATGAACGTTTGGTTGGACTTGGCGACAATTCTGATTGCTATTGCGATTATGCTCACGATGGACGTGCCATTAACACTCGTAACGTTACTTGCATTCCCATTTTATGCGTTCAGCGTGAAACACTTCTTCGGTAAACTGCGCAAGCTTACGGGCGAACGTTCGCAGGCACTTGCTAACGTCCAAAGTTATTTGCATGAACGGGTCGCAGGGGTAAGTGTCATTAAAAGTTTTTCACTGGAGGAAATTGAACAGGATCGTTTTGATGAGACAAATGGGAAGTTTCTCGACAAAGCAATTGAACATACAAAATGGAATGCGAAGGCATTTGCCGTCGTTAACACCATTACAGACGTCGCCCCGTTGTTGGTCATTACATATGCGGGATATCAAGTTATCAATGGTTCACTGTCTGTCGGAACGATGGTTGCATTTATTGCATACATTGAACGTCTATACAGTCCATTACGCAGACTCGTCAACGCGTCAACTTCTTTGACACAGTCGTTTGCGTCAATGGACCGTGTATTTGAATTGATGGAAGAACCTTATGAAGTGACGGATAAAAAAGATGCACGAGCATTGCCAGCAATTCAAGGTGAAATTAGTTTCGATCATGTGGAATTCGCCTACGAGAAAGAAGGATTTCCCGTCCTGAAAGATATGAATTTCACTGTAAAACCAGGAGAAACTGTTGCACTCGTTGGTATGAGCGGTGGCGGAAAGTCTACCATTGTCAGTCTGATTCCACGTTTTTATGATGTAACCGGTGGTGCAATCCGAATTGACGGACATGACATACGGGATATCCAAACGAAAACGTTGCGGGACCAAATCGGTATGGTGTTACAAGATAGCATCCTGTTCAGTGACTCCGTACGCAGCAATATCCTGATGGGTAAACCGGATGCGTCTGAAGAAGAGATCGTGTCCGCTGCAAAAGCTGCAAATGCACACGACTTCATTATGGAGTTGCCAGATGGGTACGATACGAAAGTGGGCGAACGGGGCGTTAAACTCTCAGGGGGGCAAAAACAGCGTCTTTCGATTGCGCGTGTGTTTTTGAAAAACCCACCAATGCTCATATTGGATGAAGCCACTTCAGCGCTGGACCTGGAAAGTGAAGCTTTAATTCAAGAATCGTTGAGTCGACTTGCTCACGACCGGACGACCGTGATTGTTGCGCATAGATTATCTACGATTACGCATGCAGACAAGATTTTAGTCATTGACCATGGCGAGTTAAAAGAACTAGGTACTCATGCCCAGCTCATCGAACAGCAAGGAATCTACTATGATTTGTTTCAAGTTCAAACAATATAAACACAAGCAGACAATTAGAGGGTAACTCTTAATTGTCTGCTTTTTTTGATTGTATTGAAAATTGTCTTGATTTACATATTAAAAAACGTATAATACTGAATAGAAGTTATTTTTAGAAAAATAGTATTGGGAGAGGGCGGTACCATGAGCGAACGAAAAAAGGTCTTAGAAGTTAAAGACTTGCAGACCACTTTTTTTACTGACTCAGGAGCAATCCCGGCAGTCGACCACGTCGATTTCTTTGTGAGAGAAGGGGAAGTGCTCGGGATAGTGGGGGAATCAGGTTGTGGGAAAAGCGTGACCTCGCTATCAGTGATGGGTCTAGTGCCAAAACCCCCGGGGAAAATTACGGGTGGCGAAATACTATTTCAGGGTAATGACTTGCTGAAGAAAAGCGAGAGAGAAATGCGATACATACGCGGGAATGACATCGCGATGATTTTCCAAGAACCGATGACTTCGTTGAATCCTCTTTTCACAATTGGAAACCAGATGTCTGAAGCGATTTTGATTCACGAAAAGAAATGGTCCAAAAAGCGTGCTCGTGCCCGAGCGGTTGAAATGTTGAAGCTAGTCGGTTTGCCTCGTGCTGATGAACTGATTGACGAATATCCTCATCAGTTATCAGGTGGAATGCGACAGCGAGTAATGATCGCAATGGCACTCGTTTGTGATCCGAAGGTCCTCATTGCAGATGAGCCGACTACCGCGCTGGACGTAACGATTCAAGCTCAGATCTTGAAGTTGATGAAAGAACTGAACACCCGACTCGACACAGCGATTATGCTGATCACTCATGACTTAGGCGTCGTAGCTGAAACATGCGAACGAGTCATTGTCATGTATGCGGGTCAGGTAATTGAAGAGGCTTCAGTCAAAAAGATATTCCAAGATCCTCAACATCCTTACACAAAAGGACTTATTCAATCGGTACCGGATATGCGTTATAAAAAAGATCGACTCTACTCGATTCCAGGTAACGTACCAAAGCCGGGTACCATTAAAAAAGGCTGTAAGTTCGCGGCTCGATGTGAATTTGCATTTGACCGGTGTTTAGCAGAAGATCCTGCACTGATTCAAACAGAAACGGGTCATCAGACGAGATGCTTCTTATATAGTGAGGAAGGAGTGACGCAAGATGGACCAAAAGCCTTTGTTGAAAGTTGAAGGTCTTAAAAAGTATTTCCCTATTAAGAAGGGGCTGTTAGGAAGAACGGTAGGACATGTAAAAGCAGTAGATGACATATCGTTCTATGTAAATAAAGGCGAAACGCTTGGGATAGTTGGGGAAAGTGGTTGTGGAAAATCGACAACAGGCCGGGTTCTCATGAGACTATTAGAACCGACTGAAGGAACCGTTGAGTTCGATGGGAAAGAATTGACTTCTTTGTCATCGTCTGAAATGAGAAAGATGCGACGGGATATTCAAATGGTGTTCCAAGATCCTTATGCTTCACTGAATCCACGGCATACGATTGGAAAGATTCTTGAAGAACCACTTCTCGTACATGGCATTTCAGATGCGAAAGAACGGAAAAAATCAGTTATTAAGTTCTTAGAAATTGTCGGTTTAAGTGCTTTTCATGCAAAGCGTTATCCTCACCAATTTAGTGGTGGTCAGAGACAACGGATTGGGATTGCGCGTGCACTGATGACCAATCCTAAACTGATTATTGCGGATGAACCTGTATCTGCGCTTGATGTGTCGATTCAAGCTCAGGTGTTGAATTTAATGCAAGATCTTCAAAAAGAGTTTGACTTGACCTACATTTTCATCGCCCACGATCTTGGTGTAGTCCGTCACATTAGCGATCGAGTCGGGGTGATGTATTTAGGGAAGATGGTGGAACTTGCTCCAAGTGAACAGCTGTATGCAACACCACTTCATCCATATACAAAAGCGTTACTTTCAGCCGTACCTGTCCCAGATCCCGACTATGTGAAAGAGCAAGTGATGATCGATGGTGACATTCCGAGCCCAGCAAACCCGCCATCAGGATGTACGTTCCATACACGCTGTCCATTTAAAATGGATATTTGTACGAAAGTCTCACCCCAATTGATGGAACATGAGAATGGTCAATCTGTCGCTTGTCACCTCTATAGTGAACAAGCCGGCAATGACATAGAAATGAAAGAAAAAGAGATGGAGGGGTCCTTATGAGAAAAGGGAAATTATGGTCACTTGCGCTTGTCATGCTTCTCGTTCTTTCAACGGCACTTGCTGCTTGTGGAAGTGACGACAAAGATCAGGGCGCAGAAAAAGATGGTGAGAAGGCTAGCGGGAAGGAAAAGACGTTAGTATTCGGACGCGGAGGGGATTCAACTTCTCTCGATCCGTCACGTGTTACTGAAGGAGAAACATTTAAAGTCACTGTCAATCTATTCGAAACACTTGTGAACTTCGGTGAGTCAGATACGACGATTCAACCGGGCCTTGCAAAAGAGTGGAGCACATCTGAAGACGGATTGACGTATACATTCAAGTTAGAAGAAGGCGTTAAGTTCCACGATGGAACAGACTTTAACGCAGATGCAGTTGTAGCGAACTTCGCACGTTGGGCATCAGGAGACGCTGAAAAGTTTCCATACTATAGTTCAATGTTCGGTGGGTTTGACGGAGACGAAGCTGCTGTGATCGAATCTGTTACGGCTGAAGACGAAAACACAGTCGCTATCACACTTAAGCGTCCACAAGCACCATTCTTGAAAAACATAGCAATGAGCATGTTTGCGATTTCAAGTCCTGAAGCATTTGCAAAAGGGGACGACGAATACGAGCGTAATCCAGTAGGAACAGGTCCATTCAAGTTTGTAGAATGGAAAGCGAACGATTCAATTACGATTGAAAAGAACGCGGATTACTGGCAAGAAGGACTTCCTAAGCTTGATAAAGTCGTATTCCGTTCAATTCCGGATAACGCAGCACGTTTGAACGCATTGACAGCAGGTGAAATCGATTTGGCTGATGGCATCAACCCTGCGGATGGTGCGAAAATCGAAGGAGATTCTAAACTTCAGTTGTTCGAGCGTCCTTCTATGAACGTTGGCTACCTAGGGTTAACAGTAACACGCCCTCCGTTCGACAAGAAGGAAGTACGTCAGGCGATGAACTATGCAATCGATAAGCAAACAATCATTGATTCGTTCTTTGAAGGTCGTGCAGAAATTGCGAAAAACCCAATGCCTTCATCGATCTCTGGGTACAATGACGAAATTGAAGAATATGCATATGATCCTGAAAAGGCAAAAGAATTATTGAAAGCAGCCGGACTTGAAGATGGATTTGAAATGGAACTATGGGCAATGCCGGTTCCACGTCCATATATGCCTGATGGCACGAAGGTTGCAGAAGTAATCCAGAGCAACTTGGCGGATGTAGGCATCAAAGCAAAAATCGTTTCTTATGAGTGGGCAACATATCTAGACAAAGCAAGTAAAGGTGAAGCGGATGCCTTCATGCTTGGATGGACAGGAGATAACGGCGACGCTGATAACTTCCTATACGTTCTATTGGATGAAGACAATATCGCAAGCAACAACTACACGTATTACAAAAATGATGAAACTCACAAATTGTTCCTTGAAGCTCAAACTGAAGTTGATGAAGATAAGCGTAATGAGCTTTACATGAAAGCACAAGAAATCCTTCATGAAGAAGCTCCATGGGTACCACTTGCTCACTCGACTCCACTACTTGGTGGAGCAGCGGATCTCACTGGATTTGTACCACATCCAACAGGATCTGACTTGCTTTCAAATGTAGATTTTAAGTAATCCTGTGTTCCACATGAATGTGTGAAGGGGGAAGGCGCTAAGCCATATCCCCCTTTCATGTTTTAAAAAGGACTGTTCTGCGCTAAAGGAAAAAAGAGCGATGAGAGGTGAACCGAATGCTCAGTTACATAGGAAAAAGACTATTTCAACTTATCCCCGTGCTGTTAGGAATGACGTTTGTTGTCTTTATGATGATCCGTGCGATTCCTGGAAATCCAGCTCAAGTCATATTAGGTCAACAAGCAACACCTGAGGCGGTTGCTGCACTCAATGCGAAATTAGGTCTCGATCAGCCGTGGTACATTCAATTTTTCAGTTATCTAAAAGGTCTATTCACTGGGGACTTAGGAGAATCGATGAGAACAAGACTGCCAGTTGCAGATGAAATCTGGCCGTATCTTGCAGCGACACTTGAACTTGCCTTATTTGCGATGATTATCGCAGTTGTTATTGGCATCAACGCAGGAATCATATCAGCTTGGTTCCAAAATTCGTGGTTCGACTATACGGCAATGATTTTAGCTCTTGTCGGTGTATCGATGCCTATCTTCTGGCTTGGTCTACTCGGACAATGGGCATTTGCCATCGAACTTCAATGGCTACCGACAACGGGACGTGAGCAAGTTCGGGATCCTGTTTCAGCAATAACGAATTTGTATATGATAGACGCCATGTTGAATGGTAGATTCGATCAGGTATGGGAAGTGTTTAAGCATTTAATCCTCCCAGGGCTCGCACTTGCAACGATTCCGATGGCGATCATTGCACGAATGACGCGATCCAGTATGCTCGAAGTAATGCGTTCAGATTATATCCGGACAGCACGTGCGAAGGGGCAGAAGATGTTTTGGGTTGTCTATAAGCACGCTTTGAAAAATGCAATTATTCCAGTTTTGACGATTGTAGGACTACAAATGGGGATGCTTCTTGGTGGCGCTATTCTTACAGAAACGATTTTTGCTTGGCCAGGAATCGGACGCTATATCTATGACGCCATTAATTATAGAGATTACCCCGTCATCCAGTCCGGCATTCTGATCGTCGCATTCTTCTTCGTGATGATCAACCTCATCGTTGACTTACTCTATGGTGTGATCGATCCGAGGATAAAATATGACTGAGGAAGGAGGTTGGTACCATGTCTGAACTGACACCAAAGATAGATGGGATTGCAGAAGCGCAAATTGAGAAAGAGTCCGGACCATGGCGCGATGCCTGGCTTGGCTTTAGAAAGAGTAAAGTGGCAGTGGTGGGAATGGCAGTCGTCTTACTTTTTGTTATTCTTGCCATTTTGGCACCGTGGATCACTCCTCAAGGCATTAACGATCAGAATATGGCGGACCGGCTCCATCCCCCTTCTGCTGAGTATTGGTTTGGGACGGATGATTTCGGACGGGATATCCTTTCAAGAATTATCCATGGCGCTCGCATTTCGTTAGCCGTCGGATTCTTCTCCGTAATCGGTTCCGTAGTGGTGGGGAGTATTCTAGGAATTATTGCGGGATATTATGGACGCTGGGTGGATGTCATCATTTCTCGTATCTTCGACATCATGCTTGCGTTTCCGTCCATCTTGCTCGCCATCGCGATTGTTGCTGTACTCGGACCAAGTTTACAAAATGCACTCATTGCTATCGCGACCATCAACGTACCGAACTTCGGTAGGCTGATCCGTTCGAAAGTGCTCAGTATTAAGGAAGATGAGTACATCACGTCTGCGAAAGCGATTGGGATGAAGGATGCTCGGATTTTGTTTTCACACATTTTACCGAATTCGATGGCACCAGTTATTGTACAAGGAACCCTTGCTATTGCGACAGCAATTCTTGAAGCGGCTGCTCTTGGCTTCCTTGGTTTAGGAGCTCAAGCCCCTCAACCAGAGTGGGGGAAGATGCTAGCGGATTCTAAGGATTACTTACAGTCTGCTCCATGGACGATGATTTTCCCTGGACTTGCCATTATGTTGACGGTTTTAGGATTTAACTTAATGGGAGACGGATTGCGAGATGCACTCGATCCGAAAATGAAAAGCTAAAAACCTAGAGGCTCACGTAGCCTCTAGGTTTTTTAATAGATTTCATCTTCAAATTTAGTATTCGCTTCACTGTCATATCTGCGCTGATACGTAACAACAAGACTATCCAAATGCTCGAGTTGTTCTTCATAGTTAAGAATAGATGAGAGTATGTGAAGTAAGTAGTAAGTGGAGAACTCTTCATCTTCTTCTTTAGTAAGAACAATCTCTTTCACAAAGATTTCCATTACTTCGTGTCTCTGGATATACTCATCATGAAGTCCAGTACTTAACTGATCTGATTTTAACTTACCGACAAATTTCAGGTGCAGTTGCTCATGATACGTAAGGATGGCATCCAAACGTTCTTGCACCATCATCTTAAAGTGGTCAGGTAATACTGCCAGCTCACTTTCGTACAAATGAAGTTTTTTCAGAACTTGTAAACTTGCGTTCGAAGCAACAATCATTTGACGATAAATAACGAGCTTACGTGCTTTTGCATATTGGTTCTTCTTCAAATAGTACCGTTCTTCTTTATACAACGAGTATAGCTGATCGATATTCGTCAGTTGTTCTCTTGAGTTTACAATTACGTTTTTCGTTGCGATAAAGTCAGATGCTTGTCGACCGGTCAGCCGGATCCAACGAATGATTTCGTCTTGAACTTGGTGAATTGATTGGAATAGCTTTACTTCGTACTTTGGCGGCATGAATATGAGATTTACTAAAAATGCTGCTAGGACTCCGATTAGAATCGTTAAAACTCGAAGTGACGCGAGTAAGAGATAGTCATCTCCCTGGATTTCCATGACAGCAACCGTGGTGACGAGTGCAAGGCCAATCGATTTTTCCAGACCTAGTTTAAGCATGACTAATATAACAATCACAGCTGCAAGTCCGATGATGACCAGCTGATGTCCGAAGATTAGAATGAAGACAACCCCGATAGTGGCACCGATCAAGTTACCTTGAATTCGTTCAATAACTTGTAAATATGACCTGTAAATGGTCGGCTGTATCGCGAATATCGCAGCAATCCCTGCAAACACAGGACTGGGCAAGTTGAGCAATTGTGCAACGAACAAGGCGAAGACAATCGCAATACCCGTTTTCAAACTTCGGGCACCAAGTTTCATGAATGTATTCCTCTCTTTAACGGTCTCTTTTGCGCTACTTTACAATAAATTCCGGCGTGGGTCAACAATCCTCTATTAAAGTAATTCAGCAAACGCCATATCTACAGCAATTAATGTATCTTGAATATCTTTTTCTGTATGAGCAGACGTAATGAACCAAGCTTCGTATTTAGAAGGAGCTAAGTTGACGCCATTCTTCAACAAGAGTTTGAAGAATTTGCCGAATCGTTCGCCATCTGTTGCCTCTGCTTGATCGTAATTTACGATTGTCTCTTCTGTAAAGAAAACAGTTAAGGCTCCACATTTACGGTTGATAGTAATCGGAACATGGTGTTTCTTTGCAGATTGGAGAATTCCTTCTTCCAACATTGCCCCAAGGCGATCCAATTCTGTGTAAAGACCTGGAGTTTGAAGAACTTCCAGACATGCGATACCTGACAACATTGACGCCGGATTACCTGCCATAGTTCCTGCCTGATATGCAGGTCCGAGTGGTGCAACGGTATTCATGATTTCTGATTTACCGCCGTAAGCGCCGATTGGCAAACCTCCACCGATAATCTTTCCAAGCGCCATTAAATCTGGCTCTAGTCCAAGCAGCTCAGCTGCTGATCCATAATGGAAACGGAATGCAGTGATGACTTCATCGTATACGATGAGTGCGCCTTTTTCTTTTGCAATCTCGTGGACGAGGGGAAGGAAACCTTCTTGAGGTTCAACGATTCCGAAGTTCCCTACGATTGGTTCCACTAAGATACAAGCGATTTCATCGCCCCATTTATCCATAGCGCTTTTAAAGCTTTCCGGATCATTGAATGGAATTGTGATTACTTCTTCTGCAATCGTTTTAGGTACCCCTGCAGAGTCTGGAGTTCCGAGTGTTGCAGGTCCTGAACCAGCCGCAACTAGGACTAAGTCAGAGTGGCCGTGGTAGCAGCCTGCGAATTTCATGATTTTTGTACGACCTGTATAAGCTCTTGAAACTCGGATAGTTGTCATTACTGCTTCAGTTCCTGAATTGACGAATCGAACTTTATCCAAACCTGGGATTGCTTCTTTGATCATTTTTGCAAATTTCACTTCATGTTTAGTTGGTGTTCCGTAGAGTAGGCCATTTTCAGCTGCTTTTGTGACTGCTGCTGTTATATGTGGATGGGCATGCCCAGTAATGATCGGTCCATAGGCACCTAAGTAGTCAATATACTTATTTCCATCAACGTCCCAGAAATAAGGTCCTTCTGCACGTTCCATAACAGTTGGTGCTCCTCCGCCTACTGCTTTATAGCCTCGAGATGGGCTGTTGACCCCACCAACAATATGTTCGCACGCTTCTGCATAGATTGTTTCTGAATTAGATCGTTCCATTTTTATTCCTCCGTTCAAATCACTTCTTCTCTATTTTACCTAATAATGAGCGAAACACCAAAGGAATTGAAAAAGACGGAGTAGTCCGATACTATAATAGGAAAGAATCTGATAGGGGGAATGAGAAATGTCGACACTTGAAGGTTTGCATGCACCTGATTTTACTTTGCAAAATGAAAACGGTAATCCAGTTACACTTTCCGATTATGCAGGAAAGAAGTATGTGATTCTTTACTTTTATCCTAAAGATGCAACACCGGGTTGTACGTTGGAAGCGCAAACGTTTAAAGAGAGCCATTCCGAGTTTAGTGCACGTGATGCAGTCATTTTAGGCGTGAGTCCTGATGGTAAAGCATCCCATACAAAATTTATCGAAAAACACGGACTTCCATTTTCGCTCTTAGCAGATACGGAGCAGACAGTCTCCGAGCTATATGGAGTTTGGAAATTGAAAAAGTCATTTGGAAAAGAATATATGGGAGTCGAGCGTTCTACATTCCTTATCGATCCAACAGGTACTGTTATTAAAGAATGGCGCAAGGTTAAAGTGGACGGTCATATCGATGCCGTTTATCAAACCTTGTTGCAGGTATCTAATGAAGGGAATGATGATTCGCAATGACGATTGCATTAGTAACATTTCCTATTAAAGAACAGTTTCGTCAAAGCTTGAGCAAGCAGTTCCCGCAAATTCACTTCGACTTTTCAGATTCCATCGATGGTGCCGGTGGCAAGGGAGTTACAATTCTCGTAACATACGGAAGTGATTTGACTGAAGAAGTTCTGAATCAGCTGACGGAATTGAAATGGGTCATGGTGGCGTCCGCTGGTGTTGATAAAATGCCGCTTGAAAAATTAGGGGAGCGGGGAATTCTTCTAACGAATGTGAGTGGTATCCACAAGACACCGATGGCGGAGTCAGTTCTTGCACATATTCTTTCGCTCAATCGGGCACTTCCATTAATCCAAGAACAGCAGAAACAAAAAGTATGGGAAAAGATGAAATCTAGTGAACTGCGTGGATCTAGGGCACTTATTCTTGGCCCGGGAGCAATTGGTGGAGAAATCGGTCGGTTGCTTCAGGCGTTTGGTGTATACACGATTGGCTGTAGCCGATCAGGTAATAGTCATGACGGAATGGACGAGGATATTTCGTTCTCACATATTAATGAACGACTACCCGAAGCTGATTATATCATCTCCGTTTTGCCTAGTACTCAAGAAACAAGATGGATTTTGGACAGTTCACATTTCCAGCAAATGAAAAAAACTTCGGTATTTATGAACTTTGGTCGGGGAGACTTGGTGAAAGAGCAAGTAATCATTAAAGCACTTCAACAAGGTGAAATCGCTCATGCGGTGCTCGATGTATTCGAACAGGAACCGTTACCGGTAGATAGTCCGTTATGGGAGATGGGGAATTGTACCGTGTCACCACACGTTTCCGCGTTATCAGCGAAGTATGTGGAGCGTGCTCTTGAGATTTTTAAAGAGAATCTTCAAATTTGGGTCTCTGAGAATGGAGAATTTAAAAATGTAATTGAGACAGACAGAGGTTATTAAAGCCAGATGAAATGCTTGGTAGCCCAGAATGGTTGACACCAGACATCGAATTCAGTAAACTAATTATAATGATTATAAAGAAGTAATCCTTATGGAATAGAGGTGTTCGTTATGTCTGGTGCGATGCTAAAAGATGCGCTGGTCACGTTAAAGGAAAGTGGTGTTCGGATAACTCCGCAACGACATGCCATTTTAGAATTCCTCATTTCTTCTGAATGCCATCCAACGGCGGATGAAATTTACAAAGCACTCGAGAGTGATTTTCCTAATATGAGTGTTGCGACAGTCTACAATAATCTGCGTGTCTTCAGAAATTCCGGTCTTGTTAAGGAATTGACGTATGGAGACGCTTCAAGCAGATTCGATTTTGTAACGCATGATCATTACCACATCATTTGTGATGAATGTGGAAGTATTGTCGATTTTCATCATCCAGGGCTAGAAGAAGTGGAACGATTGGCTTCCCATGTGACTGGTTTTAAAGTGAACTCTCACCGCTTAGAAGTTTATGGAGTATGTCCTACATGTGAAAAACAAGCTTCTAATGCTAACTAAAAACACTTGCTTCTCTCTTCAATGAAGAGAAGCAAGTGTTTTTTGTTTTAGCTTTTTCGTTTGTTTGGTTTATTATAGAGTTCATCAAAGTCTTTTCCTTCAAGTGTAGGATCCATTGTTAATGGCTCTCTACAGTGGCCACACATGTCTACGCGTCCTAGCATCTTTGTTTCCTTACCGCAATTCGGACAGATAATCTGTATGGCTCGGGTTGAAAGTGTCCCAATCCAAGCATAGACAACAACACTTGCCAGTATAGCTAACACACCAAGAACCATGAAAAGCAACATAATGATTTCGTATTTTCTGAAGAACAGACCGATATACATAACAATCACTCCGATAAAGATGAGTGAAAGAGCAAATGACCGTATGCGATTGATTTTATTTTTATAAGGTTTCATTGCTTTACCTCCTTGTGATTCGCTCCCTTAATATAGCACATATTCTAGTATAGCAACATAGGAGTCTCTTGAAGAAGGATTTGTAGAACGTCTGGCGAACTTATATATCATCTAGGGAGGAATTACTATGGAACAAACACTCAGACCAATCTATCAAGAGAGGGCAAGTTTTCCGGACACACTCGGTGTGCTACTTGTTAGCAAACGATGGGAAGGAGACCCCCTGACTGATACATTTGATGAAATACTGCTAATCATATCCTCATCGAATACCATTCCGATTCAAACAAAGCACTATACAGATGGAGATGAAAAGGCAGCGCTACATATAATAAGTGAAAATCAACTTAAAAAATGGCTACTACTTGGAACGAAACGGAAAGTTGTCGATTGGTTATTTTACGGGAAAGTCTTCTTCGATCGTAATGAGTATATAGAAGACTTGAAAACTGAACTACAAGAACATCCTTTCTTCGGCAGAGATTTAAAGATGGGAATTGAGCTTGCAAAACTGGTTAGACGTTATATGGAAGGAAAGACGTTTTTTGAACAGCTTCATTATATGGATGCCTATCATCATGCTGTGCAATCGCTTCATCATTTAGCGAGATTGTCAGTAATTGAAAAAGGCATTCTTCCAGAAGTAACAGTTTGGTCTCAAGTGAAGAAAATCGATCCTTCTATATACAAGCTATACGAAGAACTTATTATGAGTGACGAGCCTATCGAAAAACGTTTGGAGCTAATGTTCCTGGCGAGTGAGTTCTTTATTCATAATCGAACGGAATATGGAGCGCATCATATACTAGAAGTCATGTCGCAAAAAGAGACGTGGACGATTCAGGAACTTCATGAGCATGACGAACTGAGGATGTACTCAGTGGATCTTGAAATGCTTATCGAATTCTTAATAGAGAAAAACATTATTAAGGTTATGTCTATCGACTCTAAAAACGAGTTTCTTTATCATCGAATGTATAGTGTGCTCGACTAACAGCCGTACACAACGGCTGTTTTTTTATCTCTCAACCCCGTCATTAAGCGGTTTTGAAACTTTTTTTGAAAAAGTGTTGACGTGCGATTGCATTCGATGTTATTATAAATCTTGTCGCCGCGGAGGTAACTAACTAGCTTACAAAATCCGCTGAGATGAACGAAAAAAAGTTTTTCAAAAATAACTTGACTGAGTTTCTCAGATATGTTAAGATAATCAAGTCGCTTCGAGAGAACGACGAAATGAACCTTGAAAACTGAACAGCAAAATGTCAACGAATTATCGTTTGGGAAACCGGTTCTGCCGGTGAACAAACACAAACAGATTTTAATCAATCTGATAGACATCTTAAATGATGCCAGTACGAATTGAGCAATCAATTTCTCTCTGGTTGCTGAGATGTAGTGCGGTGCTAGGAAGCGAAGGCGTGAATGAGGGAGCGTACTTAGGTACGTGACCGAATGAGCAACTGAAGCTGACGACGCAATGTGCTGCATATCAGCTACCAGATTTATGGAGAGTTTGATCCTGGCTCAGGACGAACGCTGGCGGCATGCCTAATACATGCAAGTCGAGCGAATCAATAG